>CAISYQ010000245.1 GCA_903889735.1 uncultured Methylibium sp. | reverse complement strand
GCGCGGCTGCCCTTCCCGGCCACCGTGATTGCCAGCACCGACGACCCCTACGCCAGCCTGGCACGCACCGGATGGCTGGCCCAGGCCTGGGGGGCCGCTCTCGTGGTGACCGGCGCCTGCGGCCACCTGAATGCCAACGCGGGTCTGGGCGACTGGCCGGCCGGGCTCGCCTGTCTGCAGGCCCTGGCGTGCGGTGAGCTCGGGGGTGCGGCGAGCGGCAGCCGTGGGCGGTCTGAGGCGGAATGGGATGCGGGTCAGGCTGCGAGGCAAGACGCTATACGTCGCGCCAGGCAGGACACCGGAGACCGCTCGTGAGCCGACGCCCGACGAGCAGCAGCCCGGCACGGCGCCTCCTGCGCGCCCTTGCCGTTGGCGGCGGTATTGCCGCGGTGCTCGGCATGTTGCACGGCCTGGGCATCGGCCTGCCGTTGCTGTTCGGGCTGGCCACGGTGATTGGGATCGTGGCGTTTTTCACCCCCGCGATCGCGCTGAGCTGGCTCAGTGACCTGCGCCACCTCTTGCGGCAGCGCTACTGGCGCGGCGAGCAGGGTTGGCATCACAGTTTCGAGGGCGTGCCCTTGCACATCGAGGACGATGGCCGCCATGTCTGGATCGACGGCATCGGCCTTCAGGGCGCGCTCGGCACCCAGGAGCCGGACGCGGTACTCGCCGCCCGGCTCAGCGACCGCTGGCGGCGCGACGCGAGCGGCCGGCTGATGCTGCGCGTCGACGCGGTGGCCCGGCATCTCGCCACAGCGCCGGGGCGCATGGAACGGCGGCGTATCCGCTTGCGCCTTTACCTGGAGCGCCAGATCCTGTTCCCGGCCGGGCAGCGTCGCGCCTACAGCCCCGTCCGGCCGCAAGAGGCGCCAGACCCGCTAGACCCGCCAGCTTCCCGGAGACAATGAGCCCATGGCGACCAAAAAACCCAAGGGGCTCGGCCTCGGCCTCGAAGCGCTGCTCGGCCCTGCCGTGAAGGACACGCCGGCGAACGCGGCCGATGCGGCGCTGCCTTCGGCGCTGCGTCTGGATCAGTTGCAGCCCGGCAAGTACCAGCCGCGCACCCGCATGGACGAAGGCTCTCTCTACGAACTGGCCGAAAGCATCAAGTCGCAGGGCGTGATGCAGCCCGTACTGGTGCGGCCGGTGGCCTCGACCGGCGGCGGCGCGGGCCTTCGTTACGAGATCATCGCCGGCGAGCGCCGCGTGCGTGCCGCCCGCCTGGCGGGCCTGGACGAGGTGCCGGTGCTGGTGCGCGACGTGCCCGACGAGGCCGCCGCCGTGATGGCGCTGATCGAGAACATGCAGCGCGAGGACCTCAATCCGCTCGAGGAGGCTCAGGGCCTCAAGCGCCTGACCGAGGAGTTCGGCCTCACCCACGACGCCGCCGCGCAAGCGGTCGGCCGCTCACGCAGTGCCGCCAGCAACCTGCTGCGTCTCTTGAACCTGGCCGATCCGGTGCAGCAGATGCTGCTGGCCGGGGATCTCGACATGGGCCATGCCCGCGCACTCCTGGCCCTGGACCGGGCCCAGCAGATCATCACCGCAGGCGAAGTGGTCGCTCGCAAACTCAATGTGCGAGAGACCGAGAGACTGGTCACCCGGCAGAACGGCACGCCGCGCCAGTCGACCCTGCTGCGCGCGCCGGCTGTCAAGTCGCGCGACCTGCTGCGGATCGAGGAGGAGCTCGCCGACCGGCTCACCGCCGCGGTCGAGATCCGGGTCAAACCCGGCCGCAAGGGCCAGACGCGTGGCGAGGTCGCCATTGCCTTCGGCTCGCTCGACGAGCTCTCCGGCCTGCTGGAGCGTTTGCGCGGCCCTGCGTGAGGGGGCGCCGAGGCGTGAGGCCGCCCGCTCGAGCGTGAAGCAAGGCCGCCGACCAGCGGCCAGGCCCCAGGATGAAGCGGGCCCGCCGGTGAGTGGTCAGGCCCTGAGGTGGAGGAAGCTCACCGGTGATCGGTGAGGCTCGCGACTCCGCTCAGTGCCGGGGCGGGCGTCAGCCACGCCCCCGGCCTGCCCCTCAGTTCATGCAAAAAGCGTTCAGCTTGTTGCCGTCGAGGTCGCGGAAGTAGCCGATGTAGAAGGCATCGCCGCGGGCACCGGGTGCGCCTTCGTCGGTGGCGCCCAGCTCCATGGCCTTCTTGTAGACGCTGTCGACCTGGGCCTTCGATGCCGCCGAGAAAGCCACCATCGGGCCGTTGCCGGCAGCGGCTGGTTGGCCGTCGAAGGGCGTCAGGATGCCGAACATCGGCTGACCCGGTCCGGTGCCCCAGATGATGCCGCGCCCCACATCCATCAGGCGCTTGGCGCCCAGCTCGGCCAGCAGCGCGTCATAGAACGCCACCGCACGCGGCAGGTCGTTGGTACCCAGGGTCACATAAGCAAGCATTTGAGGCTCCGTTGGAAGGTGGACCGGCAGTATAGGCAGTGCCCGGCACTAGCCCCCTGCGGACGGTGGTGGACTGTGAACCGTCAATGAGCGCACCTGCAAGCCCCCCGGCTTCGTAACGAGTTGCCCGAAGCGCGACCGGCGCTGGGCGAGTTCCAAGCCCCCGGCCTTTTGGCGTCGTCCATGACGGGTGGGTCCGCGACTCGTTGCGCCGTGGCAGCCCGCAGCAAGCAGTTGCTTACCTTTTGCCTCCCGCGGCCGGCCGGATTTCGACGATCTTTACGGCCAGGGAGCATGGCTTGTCGACCCGACCGGTGGGTCGTGGACAGGACTGTGCCTCCCAGGCCGCAAAAGGAGGAAAACATGGATGTCATCAGCAATTTCACGGCGCGCTACGAGCGAAGCCGGGAAGAGGAATTCAGTCTCGAGGACTATCTCGAGATTTGCCGCCGCGAGCCGGTGGCCTATGCCACGGCCTCGGAGCGCATGCTGCGCGCCATCGGCGAGCCCGAGTTGGTGGACACGCGCAACGATCCGCGGCTGTCGCGCCTGTTCGCCAACAAGGTGATCAAGCGCTACCCGGCCTTTGCCGAGTTCTACGGCATGGAGGAGGCGATCGAGCAGGTGGTGTCCTATTTCCGCCATGCTGCCCAGGGGCTGGAGGAGAAGAAGCAGATCCTCTACCTGCTGGGCCCGGTGGGTGGCGGCAAGAGCTCGATCGCCGAGCGACTCAAGCACCTGATGGAGCAGGTGCCGTTCTACGCCATCAAGGGCTCGCCGGTGAACGAGTCGCCGCTGGGCCTGTTCGACGCCGAGGAGGATGGCGCCAGCCTCGAGCAGGAATACGGCATCCCGCGCCGCTACCTGCACCGCATCCTCTCGCCCTGGGCGGTGAAGCGGCTGGAGGAGTACGGCGGCGACATCCGCCGCTTCAAGGTGGTCAAGCGCCACCCCAGCATCCTGAGGCAGATCGGCGTGGCCAAGACCGAGCCGGGCGACGAGAACAACCAAGACATCAGCGCGCTGGTGGGCAAGGTCGACATCCGCAAATTGGAGACCTTCGCCCAGGACGACCCCGACGCCTACAGCTACTCCGGCGGCCTGTGCCTGGCCAACCAGGGCATGCTGGAGTTCGTCGAGATGTTCAAGGCGCCGATCAAGGTGCTGCACCCGCTGCTGACCGCCACGCAGGAGGGCAACTACAAGGGCACCGAGGGCTTCGGCGCGATCCCCTTCGACGGCATCATCCTGGCGCACAGCAACGAGAGCGAGTGGAAGACCTTCCGCAACAACAAGAACAACGAGGCCTTCCTCGATCGCATCTACATCGTCAAGGTGCCCTACTGCCTGCGCATCGGCGAGGAGGTGCGCATCTACGAGAAGCTGATCCGCAGCTCCTCGCTGGCCGAGGCCAAGTGCGCGCCCGGCACGCTGAAGATGATGGCGCAGTTCTCGGTGCTGACGCGGCTGAAGGAGCCAGAGAACTCCTCGCTCTTCAGCAAGGCGCTGGTCTATGACGGCGAAAGCCTCAAGGACACCGACCCCAAGGCCAAGAGCTACCAGGAGTACCGCGACTACGCCGGCGTCGATGAGGGCATGAGCGGGGTGTCGACGCGCTTCGCATTCAAGATCCTGTCCAAGGTCTTCAACTTCGACTCGACCGAGGTGGCCGCCAACCCGGTGCACTTGATGTACGTCCTCGAGCAGCAGATCGAGCGCGAGCAGTTCCCGGCCGACGTGGAGCAGAAGTACCTGGGCTTCATCAAGGAGCACCTGTCCACGCGCTATGCCGAATTCATCGGCAAGGAAATCCAGACCGCCTACTTGGAGAGCTATTCCGAGTACGGGCAGAACATCTTTGACCGCTACGTGACCTACGCCGATTACTGGATCCAGGACCAGGAATTCCGCGACACCGACACCGGCGAGGTGTTCGACCGCGGCTCGCTGAACGCCGAGCTCGAGAAGATCGAGAAGCCCGCGGGCATTTCCAACCCCAAGGATTTCCGCAACGAGATCGTCAACTTCGTGCTGCGCGCCCGGGCCAGCAACCAGGGCCGCAACCCCGCCTGGACCAGCTACGAGAAGCTGCGCGCGGTGATCGAGAAGAAGATGTTCTCCAACACCGAGGAGCTGCTGCCGGTCATCAGCTTCAATGCCAAGGCCAGCGCCGACGAGGCGAAGAAGCACGAGGACTTCGTCAACCGCATGGTGCAGAAGGGCTACACGCCCAAGCAGGTGCGGCTGCTGTGCGAGTGGTACCTGCGGGTGCGGAAGTCGAGCTGATGCGGCTGTCGATCATCGACCGGCGTCTGGCCGGCAAGAACAAGTCCATCGGCAACCGCGAGCGCTTCCTGCGCCGTCATGGTGACCAGATCCGCGAGGCCGTGAAGCGCGCGGTCAGCGGCCGCGGCATCCGTGACATCGAGCAGGGCGAGGACATCACGCTGCCCCGGCGCGATGTGTCCGAGCCGGTGTTCCGCCACGGCAGCGGTGGTGCGCGCGAGACGGTGCACCCGGGCAACCGGGAGTACCTGCGCGGTGACCGGATCCAGCGCCCGGCCAGCGGCCAGGGCGGGCAGGGTGGCCAGGCCAGCGACTCCGGCGAGGGTGAGGACGACTTCGTCTTCCACCTCAGCAAGGAGGAGTTCATGCAGGTCTTCTTCGATGACCTGGCCCTGCCCCATCTGGTCAAGACCCGCCTGGCCGAGGTGCCGGAATACAAGACCCAGCGCGCCGGCTTCACCAGCGACGGCATGCCGGGCAACCTGCATGTGCTGCGCTCGCTGCGCGGCGCGATCGGCCGGCGTGTCGCCATCGGGGGCGAGGCCCGGGCGGAGCTGCGCCACCTCGAGGCCCAGCTGGCGGAGCTTCAGTGCCACGCGCAAAGACCAGGACCCGGGCCAGGCGAGGGAAGGATCGGCCACCGCGACCTCGACCCTGACCCTGAGTTGCGCGCCCATGCCCTGCGGGAGATCCAGGAGCGCATCGAGGTGTTGCGCCACCGCCTGTCGCGCATCCCCTACCTCGACCCCATCGACCTGCGCTACCGCAACCGGGTGCGCGTACCGCTGCCCACCACCAAGGCGGTGATGTTCTGCCTGATGGACGTGTCGGGCTCGATGGACGAAGGCCGCAAGGACCTGGCCAAGCGCTTCTTCATCCTGCTCTACCTGTTCTTGACGCGGCACTACGAGAAGATCGAGCTGGTCTTCATCCGCCACCACACGCAGGCGCAGGAGGTCGACGAGAAGGGCTTCTTCCACAGCACCGAGACGGGCGGCACGGTGGTGTCCTCGGCGCTGGTGCTGATGGAGGAGATCATCCGCGCGCGCTACCCGACCGCCGAATGGAACATCTACGGCGCGCAGGCCAGCGACGGCGACAACTGGCACCACGACAGCGGCCGCTGCCGCCAGATCGTGGCCGAGCAGTTGCTGCCGCTGTGCCGCTACTTCGCCTATGTGCAGGTCGCCGAGCCCGAGCAGAACCTGTGGGAGGAGTACGCCCGCATCGCCGGGCAGCAGCCGCACTTCGCGATGCGCAAGGTGCTCGAGCCCGCGCAGATCTACCCCGTCTTCCGCGACCTGTTCAGGAAAGAGGCCCGCACCGCATGAGTACCGACCGACGCTTCGGCACCGAGATCCTCCAACCCCCCGGCCGCGCGCGCCGCGCTGGCGACATCGTGCGCCGCAAGCGCAGTGCGAACTGCCTGCCGAGTTCGAGCGACTGGACCTTCGACCTCATCGACCAGTACCACGCGGCGATCCGCGAGGCGGCGTCCTCCTACGGCCTGGACACCTACCCCAACCAGCTCGAGATCATCACCGCCGAGCAGATGATGGACGCCTACTCCTCGGTGGGCATGCCGGTGAACTACCGGCACTGGAGCTTCGGCAAGGAGTTCATCTCGACCGAGAAGAGCTACCGCCGCGGCCACATGGGGCTGGCCTACGAGATCGTCATCAACGCCAACCCCTGCATCAGCTACCTGATGGAGGAGAACACGCTGGCGATGCAGGCCCTTGTCATCGCCCACGCGGCCTACGGCCACAACAGCTTCTTCAAGGGCAACTACCTGTTCCGGATGTGGACCGACGCGTCGTCCATCATCGACTACCTGGTCTACGCCAAGAACTTCATCGCCGATTGCGAGCAGCGCCACGGCCTGGAGGCGGTGGAGAGCCTGCTCGACTCCTGCCATGCGCTGATGAACCACGGCGTGGACCGCTACCGCCGTCCGAGCCGGCTCAGCCTGGCGCAGGAGCGCGCCCAGCGCGAGGAGCGTGAGGCCTACGCACAGCAGCAGGTCAACGACCTCTGGCGTACCCTGCCGCCGCGCGCGGGCAAGGCCCAGGAGGAAGAGGCCGCCGCGCAGCGCTTCCCGGCCGAGCCGCAGGAGAACCTGCTGTACTTCATCGAGAAGCATGCGCCGCTGCTCGAGCCCTGGCAGCGCGAGGTGGTGCGCATCGTGCGCAAGACGGCGCAGTACTTCTACCCGCAACGCCAGACGCAGGTGATGAACGAGGGCTGGGCCACCTTCTGGCACCACACCCTGCTCAACACGCTCTACGACGAGGGCCACCTGTCCGACGGCATGATGATCGAGTGGCTGAAATCCCACACCAACGTGGTGTTCCAGCCGCCGGTTGGCCACCCGGGCTACAGCGGCATCAACCCCTATGCGCTGGGCTTTGCGATGTACACCGACCTGCGGCGCATCTGCGAGCGCCCCGATGACGAAGACCGCCACTGGTTCCCCGAGATCGCAGGCTCGGACTGGCTGGAGACGCTCGACCACGCCATGCGCAACTACAAGGACGAGAGCTTCGTCGGCCAGTACCTCTCACCGCGCCTGATGCGCAGCATGCGACTGTTCGCCGTGCGCGACGACGAGCGCGAGACCGAGCTCGAGATCAGCGCCATCCACGACGAGGCCGGCTACCGCCGGCTGCGAGAGAGCCTCGCCCACCAGTACGACCTCGGCGCCCGCGAACCCGACATCCAGGTCTGGAGCGTCAACCGCCGCGGCGACCGCGCACTCACCCTGCGCCACACCCGCCACCACGGCCGCCCGCTCGGCGATGCCACCCAGGAGGTGCTCAAGCATGTCGCCCGCCTGTGGGGTTTCGACGCCCACCTGGAGAGCGTCGACGCCAGCGGCGAGGTGGTCAAGCGCTGGAGCGTGCTCGGGCCGCGGCACTGAGGTGCGCGGCTGAGGTTTTCGTGCGGCGGGGGCGGGCCGGGCAAGCGCCCCGACCGCGGCGCCTCAGAGCGCGAAGATCTTCCCCGGGTTCATGATGTTCTTCGGGTCCAGGGCGCGCTTGATGTCGCGCATCAGGGCCACGCCGCCG
This sequence comes from uncultured Methylibium sp., assembly GCA_903889735.1. Taxonomy (GTDB): domain Bacteria; phylum Pseudomonadota; class Gammaproteobacteria; order Burkholderiales; family Burkholderiaceae_C; genus Methylibium. The sequence continues at coordinate 9,625 of CAISYQ010000245.1, read as the reverse complement.
GCGCCGGCTTCGTCGATCAGGAAGCCCATCTTGTGCAGCCCGATGCCGTGCTCGCCGGTGCAGGTGCCCTCCATGCGCAGCGCGCGCGCGACCAGCTGCGCGTTCAGGCGCTCGGCGGTTTCGCGCTCCTGGGGCAGGGTCGGGTCGATGAGGTAGCCGACGTGGAAGTTGCCGTCGCCCACGTGGCCGACGATGAAGTGCGGCAGGCCGCTGGCGTCGACCTCGGCCACGGTCTCCTGGATGCACTCGGCCAGGCGCGAGATCGGCACGCAGGTGTCGGTGGTGACGCAGCGGCAGCCCGGGCGGGTTTGCAGCGCCGAGAAGTAGGCGTGGTGGCGCGCGGTCCAGAGCTTGGTGCGCGCCTCCGGCGTGGTGGCCCACTCGAAGCCCTCGCCGCCGAAATCGGCCGCGATGCCTTCCACCGTCTCGGCCTGCTCCTTCACGCTGACGGGGCTGCCGTGGAACTCCATCAGCAGCATCGGTGATTCGCGCAGGCCGAGGTGGTCGTGGGCGTTGAGCGCGCGGATGGCGTTGACGTCGAGCAGTTCGCAGCGTGCGATCGGCACGCCGAGCTGGATCAGCTGGATGGTGGTGCGCACCGCGGCGTCGATGCTGGGGAAATGGCAGACCGCGGCGCTGATGGCCTCGGGCAGCGGGTAGAGCTTGAGCGTGATCTCGGTCATCACGCCCAGCGTGCCCTCGCTGCCGACGAAGAGGCGGGTGAGGTCGTAGCCGGCGCTGCTCTTGCGGGCGCGCGAGCCGGTGTGCACCACCTCGCCGGCCGCAGTGACCACCGTCAGGCCCAGGACGTTGTCCTTCATCGTGCCGTAGCGCACGGCATTCGTGCCGCTGGCGCGGGTGGCGGCCATGCCGCCGAGCGAGGCGTCGGCGCCGGGATCGATGGGGAAGAAGAGGCCCTCGTGGCGGATTGCCTCGTTGAGCTGCTTGCGGGTGACACCGGCCTGCACGGTGACCGTGAGGTCCTCGGGCTCGATGCGCAGCACCTGGTTCATGCGGCTGAGGTCCAGGCTCAGGCCGCCCTGCACCGCCAGCAGCGCACCCTCGAGCGAGGAGCCCACGCCGAAGGGAATGACCGGCACGCCATGGGCCTGGGCCAGCGCCACCGCGGCGGCCACGTCGGCGGTGCTCTCGCAGAACACCACGGCGTCGGGCGGGGGTGCATCGAAGGGGGATTCGTCGCGGCCATGCTGCTCGCGCACCGCGCGGGCGGTCGAGCAGCGCGCCCCGAAATGTTCCTGCAGGGCCGCGAGCATCTCGGGTGGCACCGGGCGGGGCAGGAGGTGGGCGGCGAGTTCGGCGGGAGCGTTCATCGCGGGGTCCTTGGGTGGGTGCGGTGGGACGGCCAGGGGCCTGCGCGCGTTGGCTGGGGCGGGGCCGGTGCCTGGCCGGTGCGCGGCGCCCGCTCGGGGCCCCGCGCGCTCTGGATCAGAGGTAGTGGCCGAGCCGCTCCAGCAGCTCGATCTTGTAGCCGTCCGGGTCCTGGATGAAGCAGAAGCGGGCCAGCAGCTCGTCGCCGCGCTTGAATTCCTTCACCGGCGTGGGCTCGTGGCCGGCCGCCACCAGCGCGGCGTGCTTGGCCGTCACGTCAGCGACGATCGCCGCCACATGGCCGTAGCCGGTGCCGTGGGTGTAGGCCTCGGTGCGGCCCTTGTTGAGGGTGAGCTCGAGCTCGAAGTCGTTCTCGGGGTTCTTGAGGTAGACCAGCGCGAAATCGGGGAAATCAAGCTCGTGCGCGGGGTGCAGGTCCAGCACCTCGGCGTAGAACTTCTTCGAGCGCTCGAGGTCGAGCACGCGGATCATCGAGTGAATCATCTTGGCCATGATGTGCCGGTGGTTGGTTTGGAGGAAGCGCAAGTATTGCACCGCCGCTGCTAGCATTCCGTTCATGGCCAATCGACTCACCCAGATCGCCACCCGCACCGGCGACGATGGCAGCACCGGTCTCGGCGACGGCAGCCGCGTGCCCAAGGACCACCTGCGCGTGCAGGCCATGGGCGATGTGGACGAACTCAACTCCACCCTCGGCGTGCTGCTGTGCGAGCCGCTGCCGGACGCCGTGCGCTCGCTGCTGGTGAGCGTGCAACATGAGCTCTTCAACCTCGGCGGCGAGCTCTCCATCCCCGGCTACACCCTGCTCAAGGACGAGGCGGTGGCGGTGCTCGACGCGGCCCTCGCCGATCACAACGCCGCGCTTCCGCGGCTGCAGGAATTCATCCTGCCGGCGGGCACCCGCAGCGCCGCGCTGGCGCATGTGGGCCGCACGGTGGCCCGTCGCGCCGAGCGCGCGGTGGTGGCGCTCGGCCATGCCGAGCCCGGCGCGGTGAACGAGGCACCGCGCCACTACCTCAACCGCTTGTCCGACCTGCTGTTCGTGCTGGCCCGGGTGCTCAACCGCGCCAACCTCGACGGACTGGGTGGCGACGACGTCTACTGGCGCAGCCCCAAGCTCGCGGCCGAGGGTGGCGCGGCAGGCTGAGCCTACCGTCTCTCAGCCCTGGCGGCGGGCCTTCACCGCCGCGGCCAGCGTCTCCAGCACCGCGGCCGAGTCGTCCCAGCCCAGGCAGGCATCGGTGATGCTCTGGCCGTAGGCCAGGGCCGCCGGGTCGTCCTTGCCGGCGCTGAATTTCTGTGCCCCGGCCTGGAGGTGGCTCTCGACCATCACGCCGAAGACCGCACGGCTGCCGCCGGCGAGCTGGTCGGCGATGCTCTGGGCCACCTCGATCTGCTTCTGGTGCTGCTTGCTGCTGTTGGCGTGCGAGCAGTCGACCATCAGCGAGGGCTTCAACTGGGCGGCGGCGAGTTCGGCGCAGGCCACCTGCACGCTGTTGGCGTCGTAATTGGGGGCCTTGCCGCCGCGCAGGATCACATGGCAGTCGCCATTGCCGCGGGTCTCGACGATCGCGACCTGGCCGTTCTTGTGCACCGACAGGAAGTGGTGGGGCCGGCTGGCCGACTGGATGGCGTCGATGGCGATGCGCAGGTTGCCGTCGGTGCCGTTCTTGAAGCCGATGGGCGCGCTGATGCCCGAGGCCAGCTCGCGGTGGACCTGGCTCTCGGTGGTGCGCGCGCCGATGGCGCCCCAGGAGATCAGGTCGCCGATGTACTGCGGCGAGATCACGTCCAGGAACTCGCTGCCGGCCGGCAGCCCGAGTCGCCCGATCTCCAGCAACAGCTGCCGCGCAATGCGCAGACCCTCATCGATGCGGAAGCTCTCGTCGAGGTAGGGATCGTTGATCAGGCCCTTCCAGCCGACCGTGGTGCGCGGCTTCTCGAAGTACACGCGCATCACGATCTCCAGCGTGTCGGCATGGCGGTCGCGCTCGAGCTGGAGGCGGCGCGCGTAGTCCATCGCCGCGGCAGGGTCGTGGATGGAGCAGGGGCCGATGATCACCAGCAGGCGGTCGTCCTTGCCGCTCATGATGTCGCGGATGCGCTGGCGCGTGCCCACCACCAGCGACTCGACCGCCGTGCCGCGCACCGGGAAGAAGCGGATCAGGTGCTCGGGCGGCGGCAGCGGCATGACGTCCTTGATGCGTTGGTCATCGGTCTGGCTGGTCTTGTCGGCGGGGGCCGACCAGCCCTCGGGGGCGTTGGCGGACAGGGCGTTCATCGACGAGTCTCCTGGGCGTTGTGTGAGGGGGTGGATCGAGCGGTGGCGTGCGGTGCGGGGCCGAAAAAAAACCGCCGGGGGAGGCCCGGCGGTTGGTGGATTCGGCTGCGCTGTGCTTGCTTAGGCGCTGGCCTCTCCGCCGCCGGGGCGGTGCGAGATCCAGAAATACGTAAAAAACAAAGCAGGCTGGCGCATGGACATCAATGTAGCACGCTGCCTTCAGCGCGCTCAGCCGCTCGCTGCGGCCCGTCCCGGCCCTCAGGCCGTGCCGCCGACGGTCAGCCCGTCGATGCGCAGCGTGGGCTGGCCCACGCCCACCGGCACGCTCTGGCCTTCCTTGCCGCAGGTGCCGACGCCGGAGTCGAGCGAGAGGTCGTTGCCGATCATCTTCACCCGGGTCAGTGCATCGGGGCCGTTGCCGATGAGGGTGGCGCCCTTGACCGGGTACAGGATCTTGCCGTTCTCGACCCAGAAAGCCTCGCTGGCCGAGAACACGAACTTGCCGCTGGTGATGTCGACCTGGCCGCCACCGAAGTTGGTGGCGTAGAGGCCCTTCTTGATGCTGGCCACGATCTCGGCGTTGGTCTTGTCGCCACCCAGCATGTAGGTGTTGGTCATGCGCGGCATCGGCACATGGGCGTAGCTCTCGCGGCGGCCGTTGCCGGTGGGCTTGACCTTCATCAGGCGGGCGTTCATCGAATCCTGGAGGTAGCCGCGCAGGATGCCGTCCTCGATCAGCACGTTGCGCTGCGAGGTGTTGCCCTCGTCGTCGACGTTGAGCGAACCGCGCCGGTCCGGCAGGGTGCCGTCGTCGAGCACCGTCACACCCCGGGCGGCGACCCGCCGGCCGACCTTGCCGCTGAAGGCGCTCGAGCCCTTGCGGTTGAAGTCGCCCTCCAGGCCGTGGCCGATGGCCTCGTGCAGCAGGATGCCGGGCCAGCCCGGGCCGAGCACGACCGTCATCTCACCGGCCGGTGCGGGCCGGCTTTCGAGGTTGGTGAGCGCCGCGTTCACGGCCTGATCGACGTAGCGGGCGATCACATCGTCCTGGAAATAGTCCAAGCCGAAGCGCCCGCCGCCGCCGCCGCTGCCGGTTTCGCGGCGGCCACCCTGCTCGGCGATCACCGTCAGCGACAGTCGCACCAGCGGCCGCACGTCGGCGGCGATGGTGCCATCGGCCCGCGCCACCAGCACCACGTCGTACTCGGCCGCCACGCCCGCCATCACTTGCGCGACGCGCGGATCCCGGGCCCTGGCCAGCTTCTCGACCTTCTCCAGCAGGGCGACCTTCGCGGTGCTGTCCAGGGTGGCGATCGGGTCCATGGGCGCGTAGAGCACCCGGCTGCGGGCCATGCGAGGGCTGCCCGCCAGCTTCACCCGGCGGCTCTGGCCGGCCGCGGCGATGCTGCGCACGGTGCGCGCGGCGTCGAGCAGCGCCCCCTCGGAGATGTCGTCGCTGTAGGCGAAGGCCGTTTTCTCGCCGACCACCGCCCGCACGCCCACGCCCTGGTCGATGCCGAAGCTGCCGCTCTTCACGATGCCTTCCTCCAGGCTCCAGCCCTCGCTGCGGGTGTACTGGAAGTAGAGGTCGGCGTCGTCGATGCGGTGTTCGCCGATCACGCGCAGGGCGTGGGCGATCTTGGCTTCGTCAAGGCCGAAGGGGTCGAGCAGCAGCGTCTTGGCGACCGCCAGACGCTCGAGGGTGGGTTCGCGGGAAATCATGGGCTGATTCTAGGAGTGGCACCGCCGCTGCGCCGTCCCCATGGGCATGGCGGCCCAGCGGATGGGGCCCGGGGCGGCCTCGTTTTGGGGGGTCAGCCGCCCCGCAGCGCCAGTGCGCGGGCGTAGAGGGCGTTGCGCGGCGCGCCGCTGAGTTCGGCGGCCAGCGCCACCGCCTGCTTGAGCGGCAGCTCGGCGATCAGCACGGCCAGGGTCCGTTCGGCCTCGGCCGGAAGGGCGTCCTCCCCGGGAGCGGTCCGGGGGGGGGGTCGGCATGCAGCACCAGCACGAACTCGCCGCGGCAGCGGTGGGCGTCGCCCGCCAGCCAGGCGGGCAGGGCCGCGGCGGCCATCGTGTCGATGCTCTCGAACTGCTTGGTGAGTTCGCGGCACAGCGTGACCGTGCGACCCGGCAGCATCTGCGCCAGCGCGGCGGCCAGCGCCTCGATGCGGTGGGGCGCCTCGAACAGCAGCACGGTCTCCTCGGGCGGCAGGGCGCGCAGGGCGGTCTCACGCTCCCCGGCCCGTGCCGGCAGGAAGCCGACGAAGCGGTAGCCGCTGCCCTGCACGTCGCCCGCCGCACTCAGCGCGGTGCTCACGCTGCTGGCCCCGGGCAGGGGCAGCACGCGGTGGCCAGCGGCGCGCACGGCGGCCACCAGCCGCGCGCCCGGATCGCTGACCGCGGGGGTGCCGGCGTCGCTGGCATAGGCCACGCGCTCGCCTTGGGCCAACCGGCGAACGATGGCCGGTGCGCCCTCGGCCTCGTTGTGCTCGTGCAGAGCGATCAGGGGCTTCGCGATGCCCAGGTGGCGCAGCAGGCCGGCGGTGACGCGCTTGTCCTCGCAGGCCACCGCGTCCACCAGGCCGAGCAGGTGCACGGCGCGCAGGCTGAGGTCGGCGAGGTTGCCGATGGGTGTGGCCACGACGTAGAGCGTGCCTTTGGGATACTGTTGTGCACCGGCGGCGGCGGCTGCCGCCTGCCCGATCAGCGAAGCGTTCGACGAGGCGTTCGACAAGATGTCCGTGCTCACGACCCAGGTCCGCGGGGAAGAAGGGGAAGACCGTGCGCTCGCCCACCTGCGGGGCGCCGGCCTGAAACTGCTGGAGCGCAATTATCGAGTCGCCGCCGGCCCGCGCTCGCGCGGCGGCGAGATCGACCTGATCTTGCGCGAACCCGATGGCACGCTGGTGTTCGTCGAGGTCCGCTGGCGGGCCGCCGGGGCGCCGGTCAGCGCGGCGGCCTCGGTGTCGGCCACCAAGCGCCGCCGCCTGGTGTTCGCCGCCCAGCATTACCTGCGGCGTCTGGGCAGCCTGCCGCCCTGCCGCTTCGACGTCGTGGCGATCGATGGCGAGGCGCTGGCGTGGATGAAAGCCGCCTTCGACGCCGCCTGAGGCGGGGGCTGCCGGGGAACCAGTGGCTGCAGGGCGTGTCCTATAGTGATGTTCATGCTCGAGCAACTCATACAGCGTCACTTCTTCGACAGCGCCGACCTCAAGAACCAGTCCGCCGAGTCCCTGAGCCGGCCTATCGCCGATGCGGCCCAGGCCCTGCTGGGCAGCATCACCGCCGGCGGCAAGCTGCTGGCCTGCGGCAATGGCAGCGCGGCCTGCAACGCGCAACACCTCGTCACGCTGCTGGCGGGTCGCTTCGAGCGCCAGCGCCCGGGTCTGGCCGCCATCGGATTGGCCGGCGACCCAACGGTGCTCACCGCGCTCGGGCAGGAGCATGGCTTTGCCGCCGTGTTCGCCCGGCAGGTGCAGGTGCTGGGCCAGCCGGGCGATGTGCTGGCGGTCTTCGACACCACAGGGGCGGCGCCGAACATCCTGGCCGCCGTGGAAGCGGCCCATGAGAAGGACATGACCGTGATCGCCTTCACCGGCCCGGGCGGCGGTGCGCTCGGCCAGCGCCTGACGGAGACCGATGTGGCGCTGTGCATTCCCCACGACCGCGACGCGCGCATCCACGAAGTGCACCTGCTCGCGGTCCACTGCCTGTGCGACGCGATCGACACCCAACTTCTCGGAGAACAGGACCCCGCATGACCCTCCATCCGCTCCTCCGCCCCGCCCCCGTTTCGGGGCATCCATCGGGCCGCCGCACCCTGCTCGCCGTTGCAGTGGCGGCGCTGCTGGGCAGCGCCCTGAGCGGCTGCGCGCCGATCGTGATGGGCGGCGCGGCCGTGAGCGGCGTGCTGTTTGCGAGCGACCGCCGGACCTCGGGCACGGTGGTCGACGACCAGGGCATCGAGCTCAAGGCCGGTCCGCGCATCCGCGAGGCGGTCGGCGAGCGCGGCCACATCAACGTGACCAGCTTCAACCGCGTCCTGCTCCTGACCGGTGAGGTGCCCACCGAAGCCGACAAGGCGGCGGTGGCCGCTGCATTGACCAAGCTCGAGAACGTCAAGGGCCTGCTCGACGAGCTGGCCGTGGCCCCGAGCAGCTCCCTGCTCGACCGCTCCAACGACGCCTTGATCACGAGCAAGGTCAAGGCCAGCTATGTCGATGCCAAGGACTTGTTCGCCAATGCCTTCAAGGTCGTGACCGAGCGCGGCGTGGTCTTCCTGATGGGCCGCGTCACCGAACGCGAGGCCCTGCGGGCGGTGGAGATCGCACGCGGCGTCGGGGGCGTCAAGAAGGTCGTGCGCGCTTTCGAGATCCTCACCGAGGCCGAGCTGGCGCAGGTGCAGCCGCCGACCTCGCCCCCCGCAGCGAAGTGAGGGTTTGGCCGGGGCCCTTCAGCGCAACCGCTGGATGAGGCTCGAGGTGTCCTGCCGCTGTCCGCCCCCGGCCTGGATGTCGCCGTAGAACTGGTCCACCAGGGCGGCGACCGGCAGGCGGGCGCCGTTGCGGGCGGCCTCGGCCAGGCACAGACCCAGGTCCTTGCGCATCCAGTCGACGGCGAAGCCGAAGTCGAAACGGTTCTCGATCATCGTCGGGCCGCGGTTGTCCATCTGCCAGCTCTGGGCGGCGCCCTTGCCGATCACGCCCAGCACGGCCTTCATGTCCAGGCCCGCCTTCTCGCCAAAGGCGATGGCCTCGGCCAGGCCCTGGACCAGCCCGGCGATGGCGATCTGGTTGACCATCTTGGCCAGCTGTCCCGCGCCCGACGGGCCGAGCAGCGTGACCGCCTTGGCGAATGCCAGGGCGACCGGTTGGATCCGCGCGAAGGCCACAGCATCACCGCCGCACATCACGGTGAGTGTGCCGGCCACCGCACCGAGGTTGCCGCCCGAGACCGGCGCGTCGATGAAGGACAGGCCGAGCCCGCGCGTCGCCGCATCGAGCTCGCGGGCGATGTCGGCCGAGGCGGTGGTGTGGTCCACGAACACCGCGCCGGGCTTCATGGCCCGCAGGGCCCCCTCCGGGCCGAGGGTGACGCTGTGCAGGTCGGTGTCGTTGCCCACGCAGGCGAAGACGATATCGGCGCCCGTCACGGCCTGGGCCGGCGTCGCGGCGGAACGGCCGCCATGCGCCGCCACCCAGGCCTGCGCCTTGGCGGCGGTGCGGTTGTAGACGGTCACGCGGTGACCGGCGCGGGCCAGATGGCCCGCCATCGGCCCGCCCATCACGCCCAACCCCAGAAAGGCGACGTCTTGGGCTTCGATCGGTTCGTAGCTTCGGGAATTCATGGCGGCAGACCCAGGGAAGTTGGTGTGGAGAGCTTGCAGGCCGTGGGGCCGGATCCAGGGGAATGGGTGGGAGGCGCGCAGTCCGGCATGCGGGAGTGGTCGCTGCGCGACAGGCCTCAGACGATGCTCAGCCCTTCGGTGCCGGCGGCCAGGTCGGTGCTGCGAGCCCGGGTGCTGTTGAGCTTGATCTGCAGGCGCAGGTCGTTGACCGAATCGGCGTTGCGCAGCGCGTCCTCGTAGGTGACCTGCTGGCCCTCGTAGAGGTCGAAGAGGCTCTGGTCGAAGGTCTGCATGCCGAGCTCCCGGCTGCGCTTCATCAGGTCCTTGATGTCGTTGACCTCGCCCTTGAAGATGAGGTCGGCGATCAGCGGCGTGTTGAGCATGATCTCCACCGCCGCGGCGCGGCCCTTGCCCTGCTGGCGCGGCAGCAGCCGCTGCGACACCAGCGCGCGCAGGTTGAGCGAGAGGTCCATCAGCAGTTGCTGGCGGCGCTCTTCGGGGAAGAAGTTGATGATCCGGTCGATCGCCTGGTTGGCGCTGTTGGCGTGCAGGGTACCCAGGCACAGGTGACCGGTCTCGGCAAATGAAATGGCGTGCTCCATGGTCTCGGGGTCGCGAATTTCGCCAATCAAAATGACGTCTGGCGC
>CAISYQ010000244.1 GCA_903889735.1 uncultured Methylibium sp. | reverse complement strand
TGTCGGCCCGACGATGCTGGACACGCTGGCCGCGGCGCTGGCGCTGGAGGGCCCGGCTCAGCCGCCCGTCGAGGCTCCTCCTGAGTGGGTCTGCGAAGCACCCAGCGAGGTGCCCGGCGAACCCCCCGCCGAGCTGCCCGACCAAGGACCCGGTGAAGAGCCCGGTGAAGTGCCCGGTGAAGAGCCCGGTGAAGAGCCCGGTGAAGCGCCCGAGGCGGTGGCGTCGTCGCCGTCCGCTCCGCCCCCGGCGGCCGAGCCGGCCGTCCTCTTCAAGCACCTGCCCGAGGTCTGGGTGCTCGAGCTCTCCAGCTTCCAGCTCGAAGGCGTGCAGGGCTTCGTGGCCGACGCCGCGGTGGTGCTCAACCTCAGCCAGGACCACCTCGACTGGCATGGCTCCCTCGAGGCCTATGCCGCTGCCAAGGCGCGCATCTACGGGCCGGCCGACGCCTGGGACAGCGTGATGGTCGTCAACCGCAAGGACCCGCGGGTGGAGGCCATGGTGCCGCCGCCGCAGACCGTCAAGGCCGTCGCGCGCGGGGCGCGGGCGCAGACGCTGGCGCGCCGCGTCCTGCGCTTCGGCACCGATGCGCCCCGGCAGCCGGGCGACTACGGCATCGTGGTCGAGAACGGCATGGCCTGGCTGGTGCGCGCCCTCGAGTCCGAGGAGCCGGTGCGGCGCGGCAAGGTTGTGGCCCCCGAGGAGCCCCTGCACCTGCAGCGGCTGATGCCGGTCGATGCCCTGCGCATCCGCGGCCGCCACAACGCCACCAACGCGCTGGCCGCGCTGGCGCTGGCTGCCGCCATCGGCCGCCCGCTCGCCCCCATGCTGCACGGCCTGCGCGAGTACCGCGGCGAGCCCCACCGCGTCGAGTTCCTGGGCGCCGTCGGCGGCATCGAGGCCTACGACGACAGCAAGGGCACCAATGTCGGCGCCACGGTGGCCGCGCTCGAGGGGCTGGGCGCCGACCGCGCGCCGGCCCGCCTGGTGCTCATCCTGGGCGGCGATGGCAAGGGCCAGGACTTCGCGCCGCTGGTTGGCCCGGTGTCCCGCCATGCCCGCGCGGTGGCGCTGATCGGCCGGGATGCCCCGGCCTTGGAGGCGGCGCTGGCGGCGGCCGGCGTGCCGATGGCGCACCACGAGACGCTGCCGGCCGCCACCCGCTGGGCCTTCGCCCAGGCACTGCCGGGTGATGCGGTGCTGCTGAGCCCGGCCTGTGCCAGCCTGGACATGTTTCGCCATTACGTCCATCGCGCCGAGGTGTTCGCGGCCACCGTGAGCGAGCTGGCCGCCGAGCTTGGGGATTGCGCATGAAGGCCGCTGCCATCGGGTCCGGCATGAGGGACGCCTGGCGTCAGCGCCTGGCCGCGCTGCGGAGCCTGGGTTCCCGCAGCGATGCCCTGCCCATCCGGGATTGGGTCAGCGTGGCCTCGGGCCAGCCAGCGCGGCTGCTGGGCTTTGACCGCACCCTGGTGTGGGTCATCGCGGCCCTGATGGCCCTCGGCATGGTGATGGTCTATTCGGCCTCGGTCGCCTTGCCCGACAGCCCGCGTTTCGCCCGCTACACCCCGACGCATTTCCTGAGCCGCCACCTGCTCTCGATCGTGATCGCCGCGGGCGCGGCGGCGCTGGCGGTCCAGGTGCCGATGAGGATCTGGGAAAAATGCGCGCCCTGGCTCTTTGGCCTTGCGCTGCTGCTGTTGGTGCTGGTGCTGATTCCCGGCATCGGCAAGGGCGTGAACGGCGCCCGTCGCTGGATCCCGCTCGGGCCGATGAACTTCCAGCCCAGCGAGCTCGCCAAGCTCGCGATCGCGCTCTACGCGGCCGACTACATGGTCCGCAAGATGGACATCAAGGAGAACTTCTGGCGCGCCGTCATCCCCATGGGCGTGGCGGTCGTGATCCTCGGCGTGCTGCTGCTGGCCGAACCCGACATGGGTGCCTTCCTCGTCATCGCCACCGTGGCGATGGGCATCCTCTTTCTGGGCGGTGTCAACGGCCGCATGTTCCTGCTGATCACCGCGCTGCTGATCGGCGCCTTCGTGTTGATGATCACGCTGAGCGAGTGGCGCCGCGACCGGATCTTTGCCTACCTCAACCCCTGGGACGAGAAGTACACACTCGGCAAGGCCTACCAACTCTCCCATTCGCTGATCGCCTTCGGCCGCGGCGAGCTGTTCGGCCAGGGCCTGGGCGCCAGCGTGGAGAAGCTGCATTACCTGCCCGAGGCCC
>CAISYQ010000243.1 GCA_903889735.1 uncultured Methylibium sp. | reverse complement strand
GGTCGGGACGCCGCTCAGAGAAAAGGCGGTGTCGATCTTGCCCTGACGCAGCAGTGAGAGGTTCTCGAGGGTTCCCGAGGTGCCCCTCAGTTCGAGCTGCACGCCGTGCCGGCGAAAGTACTCGGCGTATTTGCGGCCGAGCACGTCGAAGGTGGTGTTGACCTGGCCGGTGCCGATCGTGACCCGGCGCGGGGGAAAGGGGTTCGCCAGGTAGGCCAGCGCGGCGATGAAGGCGACCAGCAAGACCACCAGACCCCACTGGAAGCGCATGAACGACAGCAAGGCGAGGCACTCGTCGCGGATCGCATTGCGAATGTGCATGCTGATCCTGGGATCGTTCCGCGGAATCTTCCTGGGCATGTCAGCAACTCATTGCGGGTGGGCCGTAATCGACGAACCAGTCGCCCTGCGGATCCTGGTGGCAGCCATGACCCACCAGCCCGGTCGCGAGTGCGGCCTGGTGGCCGGGGACATCGGCCACCGGCAGGCTGAGCGTGGTGTGCCGAGGCGGGGCCTGGGGCACAGGCAGTCCGTCCGCGATGGCGCGGTGCACCAGGAAGCGCGGTTGACCGCCGTACAGAAAGGCGAGGCGGCGCACCTCGAAGCCGACCCGCAGCATGCCGCGCAGGCTGTGGACGTTCCAGGGCGCCACGGTCGCCGCGGCGGCCGTGCGGCCAAGGGAGGCCGCGTGCCGAAGCCGCCTGTCGATGGCCACCTCGTGCAGCCGCCGGCCGCGCCAGTCGGGATGCACCGCCATGCCGTCGATCGTGCACAGCTTCGAGGCGTCGGAGCCCAGTATCCCGGCCATCAGGGCCACGCTGGGGAGCTGCAGGGCGAGCAGGCCGTAGGCCACCATCGGTCCTGAGGCCAGGAAGCAGGCGATAGCCCAGCCGCCCTCGCCCATGTGCATTTCAAAATGCGCCCGCCCATCCGAGCGGACCTTCAGCGGCGGCTCGGTGGACAGGCTGGCCAGGTGCAGCGCATGGGCCGTGTCGACGTCGTTCGTGGTTCGCCAGATGAATTCCGGGACCGCGCCCGCGTCGCTCACCGGATCACCTCGGCGAAGTTGATCACCTTGAGCGGCGGGTACTGGTCAAGCTCGGCGGCCACCGACATGTTCACCAGGTAGGAGAAGCGCGCCAGCGTCTCGATGGGGATCTGCCGGGGGGCGGTCTTCTGCTCCAGGATCTGCGCCGCCTTGAAGGCCGTGAGGCGGCCGACGTTCTCGTAGCCCGAGACCAGACCGAACAGTGCCTTGCCCTCGCGCAGCAGGATCTCGGTGGCCGAGAAGCTGGGCAGGCGCTGCGCGAGCGCGGTCTCGGTGACGACCTGGCGGTTGGCGGCCACAAAGCTGTCGGGCCCGATGTAGAGCACCTGGACCTTCTGGCGCGCCAGCTCCTCCACGATCCCGGGCAGCGCGGCGGGCTGGGGCTTGCCCTCGCCGTCCAGCGGCACCGCGCGCTCGACGAGCGTGAAGCCGATGCGCGTTGCGGCGGCCCGCAGCTCCTTGACGTTGAGCACCGAGTTGGGCTCGGCCGGGTTGAAGATGACCGCGACCCGCTCGAACGGGCGGTAGGCGCGCAGGGCGCTGATCTGCTGCTCCAGCGGCACGACGTGGCAGGTGCCGGTGAGGTTGCGCCCCGAGGACTGGCGCGAGCTCACCAGCCCCGAGCCCTCGGGTGAGGCGACCATGGTGAAGATGACCGGGATGTCGGTCACGTGGCGCTCGGGGTTGACGCCCTTCTCCTTGCCGACCACGGCCAGCGTCACCGGCGTGCCCCAGGTGTAGATGAGGTCAGCCTTGAGTGCGCGGGCCTCGGCCACCAGGGCCGGGACCTTGCTGACATCGAGCGCGACATCGCGCTCGATGAACTCCGCCTCGATGCCGTGGGTCTTGAAGTAGTCCTTGAAGCCGCGCTCGACCGCGGTCGGGCCGCGGAACAGGATCATGAAGATGCGCGCCGGGCGCTCGCGCGCCAGCAGCACGCCGGGGGCGGCGGCCAGTGCGAGGCCGGTGCCCAGGAGGTGACGGCGGTCGATCATGCTGCGTGGCTCCTGGGCGCCAGGCGCCCGGTCAGGAAGAAGGCGAGCGTGAAGAGCACCGAGGCAGCGACGCCGAAGACCCCCAGCCAGACCGTGGCCTGGGGTGCGCCGAGGGAGGCGACCAGCAGACCGGCGGCAACCGGTCCGGCCGCCGCGCCGAGCCGCTCCATCAGCCGGAAGACCCCCAGCACCGGGCCCGAGCCGACCAGCAGGGCCTCGGCCTGGGTGGCCCGCGTCACCAGCACGAGCTGCGCCGAGATGCTCATGGAGTGCCCCAGGCCGAGCGCGGCGATGCCGAACACCACCGCCCTGGGACTGGCCTCCCACTGCAGCGACAGCAGGCCCAGGCCGGTCAGCATGCCGCCCAGGCTCACCGAGAGTGCGTGGGTGTTGAAGCGCTCGGCACACCAGGCAAACAGGGGCACCAACCCGACCACGACGAGACCGTAGACCATGGAGTCGCGTCCGATCTCCGACTGGGTGCTGCCCATGCCCATGAGCAGGGTGGGGACCAAATAGGACAGGAAACCCGTGTAGATGAGTTGGGCCGGGATGCCCGAGAGCAACGAGAGCGTCCAGAATCGGTAGTTGCGGGACACCACCGACAAGCGCATCCGGGCCACAGGCGGCACGTGCTGCGCCTGGGTGATCGAATTGTCCAGCAGCCGTGCCGCCACGGCTGCAGCAACCAACGCCACACCCGCGCCGACCAGGAAAACCATCTGGTAGCCAATGTTGTCGGCCAGGATGCCGCCGATCGGAGGCGCGCAGATCTGGGCGATCGCGATCGCGCTGACCACCATCGCGAATCCCTTGCCCCGGTCCCTGGGGGCGGTGTGGTCGATCACGAGGCCCTGGCAGGACATGAACATCATCGCGTAGCCGAGTCCCGTGATCGCACGCGCGATCATCAGGATCAGGTACTCGGGCGCAATACCGGAGATGGCCAGGCCCGTGGCGACGAACAATGCGCCCGTGATGTAGCTGCGCCGGCGTCCGATCTGGTCAGACCAGCGCCCTGCATAAGGCATCGCCACCGCGACCGCGAGGAGAAATGCCGTGATCGGCAGGCTCGACCGCAGGCCCTCCGACAGTCCCAGGCCATGGTCGGAGAGTCCGCCCGCGTAGATCGGCAGGAAGGGCCGAGACAGCATCTCTGCGAGCATGAAGAGAACGGTGAGGATGCGCACCATGGTCAGGCGCTGATCGGCCACCGGGCGGCTGACGCCTTCCTCAGCGAAGTGGTAACGTCTTTGCAGCCCTGCGAGCAGGGGCGAGGCGGCCAGGCGCCGCCCTGGCTCAGCGGCCAAACGCAGCAGGTCGGCATAGGCCTGGTTGATGCTGGTCTCGATGCGGTTGAGCGCGTCGCCCAGCGAGCGGCCCGGTCCGCCGGCGGCGTATTCCCGGAAATCCCCATTCGCCATGCGCGCCATCACCTCCACCGCCTGGCGCAGGGGCGCCGAGAGGTTGAGCGTGACCACCAGCCACAGGATCTCGAAGGCGATCAGCAGGCTGGTGATCAGCACGATCGCGATGTCGTAGCGCAGCCCTGCAATGCGGCTGGCGATGTACTGCCGGTCCACCCCGACATGGAGCTGGCCGACCTGGCGGCCCTCGAAGTTGACCGCCACCGCCACCTGGATCGGCCGGGTGGCGTCCGTGACGACGCCCGGCCCCGCGACCGGGGCCTCACCGCTGCGAAAGAGCACACGGCCGCCGCTGTCGGTCAGGCTCAGGAAAGCGAGATCCGCGTTGTCGCGCAAGACCTCGCCGAAGAACTCGTCCACACCGACCAGCCTGTCCAGCGGAATGCCATAGCCGAGCGCGCGGGTGAGCTTGTTCGCCAACGACACCCCCACCGTCTGTGCCTTGCGCTCGAGTTCGGGCAGGAACTGCTTCTCGGCCAGCGACCAGGCGAACAGCGACACCACCAGCTGCGACACCAGCAGCACCAAGAGCACGAACACGAAGAGCCGGCGCACCGGCCTCGTGTGGAGCTTGGCGGTCTGTTGCAGGGACACCGGCTGCAGGGCGGCTTCGGGCGCGCCTTCCAGGCCGCCCATCGCGTTCACCCCACTCGCGCCGCTCATGACGACCTCCCGCTCGAGAGGGCCTGGCGGGCGGCGTCGAGCTCGGCCCGGGCCGCGGCGGTGGTCTGACTCACCCGCCCGACCAGGGCCTGCGCGGCCGCGTCGGCGCGGGGACCGTGCGGCTGGCCCTGCAGGGCGTCCTCCATGGAGCGCAGGCTGCCCGTCACGCGCCGTCCGAGCACCTGGATGCCGAACACGAAACAGGCCGAGCTCAGCAGCACGGCGGTCAGTGCCACCGCACCGAGTTGGCTGGTGATGGCCGCAACGAAGCGGTCGTGGCTGCGCGGCGAATAGCGCATCACCACCGCGCCGGCGGTGACCCCGAAGTTGTTCGAGAGCTTGATCCCCGACACCAGGGCGTCGGACTCCCGCCGGTTCCATTGCTTGCCCTTGACTGTCGCCAGCGGTGCGAACGCCGTGGCCACCGCAGGCCCGCTGTGAAAGACGACGGCACCCTCCGTGTCGATGACGCTGATCGAGAGCACATCGGGATCGGCTTTCGACTCGAAATCAATGGCCGCCTGGGCATTGCCCAACCCCTGGATCGGGAGACCCAGATCGAGCCCCGTTTCCAGGTTGTCCTTCAGGTCGGCCAGCGTGAAATGCAGCCGCGACTGCTCGACCTCATCCAGCGTGCGTTCGAGCTTGCCGACATTGAGGAACACCGTCAGTCCGATGGCCAGCGCCGAGATCAGGACGATGGGCGCGGAAATCTTGAGGCTCAGGGATGAAATCTTCATGCGGGGTCTCATCACATCGCCGCAGCCGGCTGCGGCTGCGCCTTCATCGGCGGGGTCATACGCTCTGGCGTCAGCATTCGAGATGCCGCGCTCAGTCTTCAAGAAGCATTGTGATGCATCCACACCCGGCGGCCGATGGCGTCACCGCCCGCCAGGCCGTGCCGGGTCGGACACCCGACCGGCGTCCCGCTCGGCCCCGACTCCCCGGGACCGCGGCCGTTCAGCCGAATATCGGGAAGCCCTCGAACCGCCCGCGCAGAACCTGTTGCGCGTCGGCGCCGAGCCAACCCTCGATGAGGCTGGCGTAGACACGCCGGAAATCGGTGGTGTGGATGAGGTTGTCGCCCTCGTCCAGCTTCGTGAGGCTGGGCAAGGTGCCGTAGTGGCCGCCGCGCACCGCCTGGCCGATCACGTACATGTGGTTGGCGGTGCCGTGGTCGGTGCCCAGGCTGGTGTTCTCGGGCACGCGCCGGCCGAATTCGGAGAACACGAGCAGGGTCACGTCCTGGGCGCGGCCAATGCGCTCGAGGTCGCGCATGAAGCCGGCCACCGCATCCGACGCGTAGGTGAGCAGGCGCTGGTGGAGCTCGGCCTGCTGCACATGGGTGTCGAAGGCGTTGCGGCGGAAGGCGCTGTAGTAGAGCCGCGTGGGCATGTCGGCGGCGATCAGTGAGGCGATCTTGGGCAGGTCCAGCGGCGAGATGCCGTAGTCCACCGGGGTCTTGTAGCGGGACCAGGCCTCGCGCACCAGTTGGGAGGAATCGCGCACGCTCTGCGCCACCTCGCGCATGAAACGCTGGTTGGCGTTGTCCTGCGGCTGGGCGTCGGGCACGGCGTCGAGCAGGCGGCGCTGGTCATAAAGGCCCTTGCGGGCAAAGCGCAGGGGGTCGTCAAAGGAGACCGCCAGGTGCTGGCGGGCCCGCACGGCGAGCGACTGCATCTCATCGACATTGACCAGGAAATTGGGCGTGAGCTGCGGGTCGATGGCGTCAGCCAGCCGGCCGACCCAGCCGTATTCCTCGCCGCTGTTGGGCATGGCGGTGTGCCAGTAGGCCATGGAGGTGAAGTGCGAGAACGAGGGCTGGGCATAGCCGCAACCGTGCACCACCGCCATGCGGCCGTCCTTGTAGAGCCGCTCGAAGCCGGCCATGCCGGGGCTGAAGCCGTGGTGGTCATCGATGCGGCGCAGCTTGCCCGGGCGGATGCCCAGCTGCGGCCGGTGGCGGTAGTAGGCGTCGTCGCCATAGGGCACCAGGGTGTTGAGCCCGTCGTTGCCGCCGGAGAGCTCCAGCACCACCAGGATGCGCTTGTCATGGCGGGCCGGGGACGCCGCGCAGGCCTGCTGCAGCGCACCGGGCAGGCCACCCAGGCCCCCAGCACCGACCAGGCCGGCCAGCCCGGCCCGCAGGGCCACACGCCGGCGCATCGGCAACGAGGCCGAGCTGAGCGAGCCCAGGGACGCGAGCGAGGAAAGGAGCGAAGGCTTGGACATCAGGATTCAGCCGAGCTGGTACTCGGGCAGCGAGAGGATGAGGTGCAGGGTCTGGCGCAGCGGGTCGTCGAGGTAGCTGCGGGCGGCCTCGAGGTCGCGGGTGCCGAGCTCGCGCTGCAGGAATGCCGCCAACCGCTCGCGGGTGGACGCCGCCACCGGCGCGGCCACGAAACGGCGCAGCAGCGCATCGACCGCCTCGCGGGGTGTGCGGCAACCGTCGCCCAGCACCATGCCCGCGAGCGCCAGCCGGGCGGGCGTGCGGGGGATGGGCTGGACCCGCTCCAGCGCCATCTGCCAGCCCCGGAAGCTGGCCAGACGGGTGTTGAACTCCTCGTCGCGGTCGGCCATCTGCATGGACATGGAGCTCATGTCCACCGCATCGGACCGGGTGGCGCTGCTCACGTCCACACCCAAGGCAAGCTTGTCGCTGAGCTCACGGATCTTGAGGTCGCTCGAGGGATAGCGGTCGGGCGGGACGAAGCTGACGTCCGGGTAGACCAGCTCGTAGCCGAAATTGCTGCGCGCGATCAGCAGCCCCGGCGTGATCCAGCTGCGCCCCTGGGCCCAGCCCGCCACCGTGGGCGGGTAGAAGAGCTTCTGGCCCAGCGCCTCGGTGGTTTCGTTGAAGTCGGGGACGCCCGGCACCTGCCGCAGCCCAGCGCGCCGGTAGGTGGACACCACCAGCTCGACCGGCGGCTTGATGCGGCCGGCCACCGTGGCCCCGCTGTAGAAGTCGCGCGACAGGAACAGGGTCTCGAGCAGCGCGGCGATGTCGTAGCCACTGGCCTTGAAGCGCGCCCCCAGCTCGGTGCGCAGTGCGGGCGAGATCTCCTCGCGCACGAAGTAGGTGTAGATCTTCCCGGCCAGGTGCTCGCCGGCGGCCGGCTGGGCCAGCAGGGTGTCGATGACGTCGATGCCGTTGAGCGGGCCCTCGCGGCCCAGCACGCGCTTGACGCCGTCGTCGTGGCGGGCCGGGTCGATGGTGAAGCGCAGATCCTGCGCGTTCCAGCCGGTGAAGGCGCGCGCGGCCTCGCGGATGTCCTGCTCGCTGTAATGGCCCACGCCGAGCGTGAACATCTCCATGATCTCGCGGGCGAAGTTCTCGTTGGGCGCGCCCTTGACATTCACCCCGGCGTCCAGGAAGGTCAGCATGGCCGGGTCCTGGGCCACCCCGATCAGCAGGTCCCGGAAGCTGCCGTTGCCCTTCTCGCGAAAGAGCATGTTCTGGCGCAGCATCTTGCGGACGTCGCGCACCTTCTCTTCGCTGGTGGCGAAGTGCCCATGCCAGAACAACGCCATCTTCTCCTGCAGCGGCCGCGGCGTGACAAGCATGCGCTGCGCCCACCAGTAGGACAGGCGGTGGGTCTCGAGCCGGCTGGCGCGCAGCCAGTAAAAGAAACGGTTGGCCACCGGCTGCAGGCGCCGGTTGCCCTCGGGCTTGGCGGCCACGCCCATGGACTGGCCGTCGCGCTTGGCGGCGTCGGTGGCGGCCGGCCGGGAGGCCGGGAAGGGCTCCAAGCTGGCGTCGTGCAGGTCCGATTCGTCGAAGGCCACGAAGTCCTCGGGCACCGACTGCCAGCGCACCAGGCGCCGGACCGCCTCACGCGGACCCATCGCGGCAAAGGCCGCGATCTCCTCGGGGCGTCCTCCGAAGCCGGCGCGCTCCAGCAGGTGGGCCGCCGCTGCCGGCCCCCACTGGGCCTCGGCCAGGGGCCGCAGGTCGTCTCTACCGGGAACCACACCGGCGGACGGTGCCGCGGCGACGGCCAGGGAGGCCCAGGTCAGCCAGGCCAAACACAGCACTCTGATGCGCAAGCGATTTCCTCGAATAAGTCTGACGCCTTGCGGCGATGGCCGCATGCTATCGGCCTGGGGATGACGGACACTCCAGATTTTCATGAAACAGTCGTGGCCAGCGGTGATTCGCCCGATCAGGGCTCTCCATGCCGGCTCATCATCATGCGCTGGGC
>CAISYQ010000242.1 GCA_903889735.1 uncultured Methylibium sp. | reverse complement strand
CGCGCTCGAGGCCGGGCTGGGCGTGCAGTTGTTCGCGCGCACCACCCGGCGGCTGCAGCCGACCCACGAGGCCCTGGCGTTGTACGAGCATGTGAAGCAGCTGCTGGACGCGGTGGAGTCGCTGCGCACGGACAGCGGCCGCAAGGCCTCCGCCAGCGGCACCCTGCGGATCACCCTGCCCGGCGCCTTCGGCCGGCTGAGGATCTGCCCCCGGCTGCCGGAATTCCTGAAGAGCTTCCCCGCCGTGCGGCTGGATGTGCTGATCTCGGACCAGATCATCGACCTGGTCGAGGAGCGGGTCGAGCTGGGCGTGCGCATCGGCCCGCTGGCACCCAGCACCCTGATGGCCCGACCCATCGGGGTGATGGGGCAGGCGCTGGTGGCCTCGCCGCAGTTCCTGCACGGCCGCAGACGCCTGGACTCGCCGGTGGACCTGGCGGCCCATCCCTGCATCCTCCATGGCGGCCCGTCGAGCGGGTCGCGCTGGGAATTCGATTCCGAGAGCGGCCGCCAGGCGGTCGATGTGGATGGCGCGCTGCGCGTGAACGACCTCGAGGCGGTGTTCGGGCTGGTCTGCGCCCACCAGGGCATTGCGCTGCTGCCGGACTGGATGGTTTCCTCGGCCGTGGTCGAAAACCGGCTGACCCGGCTGCTGCCGGATTTCTACCCCCGGCCGATGGCGGTGAACGTGGTCTATCCGCAGACCCGCTTCCTGTCGCGTCGGGCCCGCGGCTTCATCGATTTCCTGGTGGCCGAGCACGCCGCCCGGCGGATCTGAAACCCGGGGACCTAGGGTCGCCCCGGCGAGCAGCTCGCGAAGCCGTAACGCTCGCAGAAGGGGCTGCCCAGGATGGGCAACCAGGGCGGTAC
This sequence comes from uncultured Methylibium sp., assembly GCA_903889735.1. Lineage (GTDB taxonomy): Bacteria > Pseudomonadota > Gammaproteobacteria > Burkholderiales > Burkholderiaceae_C > Methylibium. The sequence goes on along the minus strand of CAISYQ010000242.1, from coordinate 4,889 downwards.
ACGGTGGAAGCGGTCGGCGGCCTGCTGCAGGAGCTGGTCGCGGTAGGGCTGGAAGCGAAAGCCCTCGCCGTCGAGGTAGTGCATCCGCAGTCCGGCGACCTCGAAGCTGCCGGTCCGGAGGTGCTTGAAGTAGGGCGCGAACTCGGCTTCGTCGAAGGGCTTGCGGTCATAGATGCGCAGCGCCTGGCCGTCGAGGCTGCCGAAGTCGACCCACTGGTCGTCTTGCCGGGCGTGAAAGCGCCCCACCCCGAACACCGGCACGTAGCGGCCGGCGTGGAAGGCCAGGACCGCGGCCGGGCTGTAGGCGCGGGCCATCAGCCCGGCGCCGGGCGGCAGGTCCTTCTGGAGCGCCGCCGCGATGGCCGGCGCCTCGCGCAGGAAAACGACCGAGGCGAACTGGCTCGACCGCTGCCACCAGGCCAGCGGCGCGGCCAGCAGGGCGACCAGCAGCAGCGCATGCGGCAGGGCCAGCCAGCCGGTCCAGCGCAGGCTGCGCCGCAGGGCCTGGGGCGAGAGCCGCAGACCGGCCCACAGCACGAACAGCGGCACGAAACCCAGCACCCAGTGCAGTCCGACGCTGCGGCGGGTGGCGACCAGGGCAAACAGCAAGAAGGGCGCGGCCCAGAGCACCCGGACCAGGCGCGAGCCTGGTGGGGGCATGCCCGAGGCTTCGGTGGCGATTTCCGCCCCCGAGGGCGGGGCGATGTCGGCCGCGCCAAGCCCTGCGCCACCGGCCCGGGCGGGGTGGCGGCCCCCGCGCTGGGCCCGCAGCGCCTGCCAGACCAGCCAGGGTGTCAGCAGGTAGACCATCATGACCAGGTAGACCGCGAAATCCGACACCGACCACCGCGTGCCTTGGTTGCGGTTGAAGACGTTGAACATGATGTTGGGCCAGCCATGCGTGGCGTTGAACGCCAGGTTGACGGCCGCCCCGGGCAGCGCACAGACGACGATCAGCGCCAGCGCCCAGGCCCGCTCGCGCCGCCAGCCCAGCAGCCACACCGCATAGCCCAGGCCGACCAGCACCGCGAAGTACTTGGACAGGAAAGCCAGGCCCAGCAGCGCCCCGGACGCCGCATACCAGCCTGCGGCGCCACCGGCGGACCGCCCAACCTCACCAGTCCCCGCCACCGCCGGGGCCGACCCGGCCAGCTCGGCCCGCACGAAGCACCAGCAGGAGGCGGTCATGAAAAAAATCAGCGGTGTGTCGGTCGTCACCAGCACGAACAGCCAGGAGAAGGGCAACGCCAGGTAGACGGCACCGGCCAACCAGGCCGAAGACTCGCGCCCGGGCGGCAGCAGGCGGCGCGCCAGATCGACCACGCCGAGCGCGATCACGCTGGTCAACAGCACCGTGGCCGAGCGCAACGCCAGCGGCGAATCGCCCAGGTGGCGCAGCAGCCAGATCAGCCAGCCGACCATCGGCGGGTGGTCCGAGTAGCCCCAGGCCGGGCGCACGCCCCATTGGTAAAAGAAGGCCTCGTCGCCAGTCATCGGCAGCCAGGCGGCCAGGCCCAGCTTGAGCACCAGCGTGAGGGCGAACACCTGGAGGAAGCTGCGCCGGGCGTCCGCCACGAGGTCACCCCGGGTCGGGTTCAGCACTCTCATGCGTCCGCCGCGAGCAGCATCACGCCGGCCACGATGAGGCCACAGCCGGCGAGCCGCTGCCAGGAAAAGGGCTCGCCCAGCCACTGCACGCCCACGGCCAGCGTGAAGACGAAGCCCAGGCTGACCAGCGGGTAGGCCAGGCTGACGTCGAGCCGTGAGAGCACCCAGATCCACAGGCCGGCGCTCAGGCCGTAGAGACCCAGGCCGGCCCAGACCAGCGGGCTGGAGAGCGCGTGGGCGTAGGTCGCGAGCACCGGCGCGCCCGCCCCGCCCGCGGGCGGGGCTCCGGCGTTCATGCCCAGCTTCATGACGACCTGGGCGGCGCTGGACATCAGCACGCAGCCCAGCGCCAGCGCCAGTGCCACCCCCTTCATGCCGCGCCCCGCGAGGCCATGAATCCGGCGCCCGCCATCGCCAACAGGGTGATCCAGCTGCCGCGGTCCTTGAGTGCGAAGGCGATCGGATCCTCGCCGTGCAGCTCGCGCCGCGCGACCTTGAGCCAGATGCGCATCACCCAGGCCAGCAGCAGCGGTGCCAGCGCCCACAGCCACAGCGGCTGCGGATAGAGCGCCCGGCCGTTCTGGCTCTCGATGTAGAGCGCCAGCACCAGCACGGCGAGAAAGCCGCTGCCCACGCCCATGCCGCGCAGCGTGGGCAGGTCCTCCAGCCGGTAGCCGCGGCCGGGGGTGCGGGTGGCCTCGGTGTCGCTCATCTCCTCCAGTTCGGCGCAGCGCTTGACCAGCGCCAGGCTCAGGAACAGGAACATCGAGAAAGCCAGCAGCCAGTTTGACAGCACGACCTGCGCCACCACCGCCCCGGCGGCAATGCGCCAGGTGTAGAGGCCCGCCAGCAACAGCACATCGAACAGCGCCAGGCTCTTGAGGTGCAGCGAATAAGCCAGCGTGATGGCGAGGTAGCCGAGCAGCATCGCCGCGAGCGCCGGCGAGATCGCCAGGGCCAGCGCCAACCCCGCCGCCAGCAGCGCCACGGCCATCAGCAAGGCCGGGCCAACGCCGAGCTGACCTGCCGCCAGGGGACGGTGGCGCTTGTGGGTGTGACGGCGGTCGTTGGGCAGATCGAGCAGGTCGTTGACAAGGTAGGTGGCCGAGGCGCACAGGCCGAAAGCCACGAAGGCGCCCAGCACCGCGCCCCAGGCCGGCGCACTCGTCACATGGCTGGCCAGCAGCGGCACGAACACCAGCATGTTCTTGCTCCACTGGGTGAGGCGGATCGCCTTCAACACGGTCCGCAGGCGCAGCGGCTCACGCTCGAAGACCCGCGCCAGCGGGTGCAGCGCCTGCAGCCGCCGCCGCACACTGGCCGGCGCATTGACGGCCAGCGCCTCGGCGCTGCGCTGCCACACGACCAGGTCGACCGCGCCGTTGCCGGCATAGGCGACGGCGCCGCCGCAATGGCGCTCGATGGCGGCAAGCTTGCCCGCGCCCGAGAGGTTGACCTGCTCGCTGCCGAGGTGGTCGTCGAACAGGCCCAGGTGCTGCGCCACCGCAGCGACGATGCGCTGGTCGGCAGCGCTGGCCAGGATGAGGCGGCGACCACCCGCGCGCTCGGCCTTCAGGAAGGCCAGGAAGGCGGCGTGGTAGGGCAGGGTGGCGGCGTCGGGCAGCACCGCATCGGCCAAGCGGCGCTTGAAGGCCAGCTTGCCCAGCAGCAACCAGGCCAGCAGGCGCAGCAGGTTCAGCGGGTTGCGTCGCAGCAGCAGCAGCACCGACTCGTGCAGCGAATCGCCCGGGAAGAGCGTGCCGTCGAGGTCCACATAGAGCGGGGGCGCGAGCGAGGGCGGGGCAGGCGGGTGCAAGGTGAGGTGGTTCGGTGGGTGGGCGGGGCCCGCGGCGCGGCAGCGACACCGCGGTCGGCAGGCCCCCGCGCACTATGCCATCGCCCGGGAGGCCGAAGCCTGGCGCAGGGGCCGGTTTCGGCGGCGTCCGTGCGGCGGCCGTTCGGGGCAGATGGGGCCCCCGGGACTTGCAGGGCCTTGCGGGCGTCCAGGAGATCCAAGGCGCCGGGAGCGCCTTGGATCTCCCGATCACAGGGGCCGCTGCGCCGCCGTCCCGCAAGACCCGACGGGGCGGTCCCCGCCCGCCAGCGCTTAAGCTCGCGCCTGCGCTGCGAACCCGCCCCGCTTCTGCGCGCCCGAGGAGATCCCGATGAACGCCCCCGTCGCCCACGAGGCCTTGCGCCTCCGCCCTGACCGCGCCGAGCGCGCCCGCCGCCAGGCCGAGGTGGTGGGCGTGCTGGCACCGCTGCTGCCCGCCCATGCGCTGCTGTGGCAGTCGGAGGACACCACGCCTTACGAATGCGACGGCCTCACGGCCTACCGTGAGCAGCCGCTGGTGGTGGCGCTGCCCGAGACCGAGGCGCAGGTCGCCGCGGTACTGAAGGCCTGCCACGCCCTGCAGGTGCCGGTGGTGGCACGCGGGGCCGGCACGGGCCTGTCGGGCGGGGCCATGCCGCATGCGCAGGGCGTGACACTCTCGCTGGCCAAGTTCAACAAGATCCTGAAGATCGACCCGCTGGCGCGCACCGCCACCGTGCAGGGCGGCGTGCGCAACCTCGCCATCAGCGAGGCCGCGGCACCCCATGGCCTCTATTACGCGCCCGACCCCAGCAGCCAGATCGCCTGCACCATCGGCGGCAACGTGGCCGAGAACTCCGGCGGCGTGCACTGCCTGAAATACGGCCTGACCGTGCACAACGTGCTGCGGGTGCGCGGCTTCACGGCGGCGGGCGAGGCGGTGACCTTTGGCTCCGAGGCCCTGGACGCGCCCGGGCTGGACCTGCTGGCGGTGCTGGTCGGCAGCGAGGGCATGCTGGCGGTGACGATGGAGGTGACCGTCAAGCTGGTGCCCAAGCCGGCGTTGGCGCGCTGCATCATGGCCAGCTTCGGCGATGTGCGCCAGGCCGGCGACGCGGTGGCCGCCATCATCGCCGCGGGCATCATCCCGGCCGGCCTCGAGATGATGGACAAGCCCATGACCGCCGCGGTCGAGGACTTCGTGCACGCCGGCTACGACCTGGACGCCGAGGCCATCCTGCTGTGCGAGAGCGACGGCACGCCCGAGGAGGTGGCCGAGGAGATCGGCCGCATGGTCGAGGTGCTGCGCAGCAGCGGGGCCACCGGCATCACGGTCAGCGAGAACGAGGCGCAGCGCCTGAAATTCTGGAGCGGCCGCAAGAACGCCTTCCCCGCCAGCGGCCGCATCAGCCCCGACTACATGTGCATGGACTCGACCATCCCGCGCAAGCGCCTGGCCGACATCCTG
>CAISYQ010000241.1 GCA_903889735.1 uncultured Methylibium sp. | reverse complement strand
CACATCCCCGAGGATGCCGAGTACAACGCCATGAAGATCCAGGCCATGCACACGGCCTTCGAGACCGAGGACGGTCCGGTCATCGAGCAGGTGCAGAACGAGATGGCCACCGACGACTTCTTCAGCCTCAAGCCGGTGCTGCTGGTCAACGATGCCGCGCCGGTGCGGGTGCGCAAGCTGCTGAAGCGCTTGATCCAGTCGCAGGCGGCCTGAGCGAAGCCACCGAGTCGGTGGGTGGGTTTGAAGAAAAACGCCAGCCCTGAGGGCTGTCCGGTCACGGCGCCTCAGCGCTGCAGATCGCCCAGGCACAGGTACTTCAGTTCCACATAGTCGTCCATGCCGTGGTGCGAGCCTTCGCGGCCCAGGCCTGATTGCTTGACGCCGCCGAAGGGCACCTCGGCGGTGGAGATCAGGCCGGTGTTGACGCCCACCATGCCGTATTCCAGCGCCTCGCCCACCCGGAAGATGCGGCCGATGTCGCGGCTGTAGAAGTAGCTGGCCAGCCCGAATTCGGTGGCGTTGGCCGCGGCAATGACTTCGGCCTCGGTGTGGAAGCGGAACACGGGGGCCACCGGCCCGAAGGTCTCCTCGCGTGCGCAGCGCATGTCGGCGGTGGCATGCGCCAGCACGGTGGGCTCGAAGAAACGCTCACCGATGCGGTGGCCGCCGGTCACGAGCCGGGCGCCCTGGGCCAGTGCGTCAGCGACATGGGCCTCGACTTTCTCGATGGCCTGCGCGTCGATCATCGGTCCCTGGTTCACGCCGGGCTCGAAACCGTTGCCGACCCGGATCGAGGCGGCGCGCTCGGCGAGCTTGGCCACGAAGGTGTCGTACACGCCGTCCTGCACGTAGAAGCGGTTTGCGCAGACGCAGGTCTGGCCGGCATTGCGGTACTTGCTGATCATTGCGCCTTCGACCGCGCTGTCGAGGTCGGCGTCGTCGAAGACGATGAAGGGTGCGTTGCCACCGAGCTCGAGAGAGAGCCGCTTGACGGTGGGCGCGCACTGTTTCATGAGGATGCGACCGACCTCGGTGGAGCCGGTGAAGGAGAGATGGCGCACGGTGTCGCTGGCGCAAAGCACCTGGCCGATGGCGATGGACTGCGTCGCATCGGCCGTCAGCACGTTGAGCACCCCGGCCGGCATGCCCGCGCGCTGCGCGAGCTCGGCCACGGCCAGGGCCGACAGCGGCGTCTGCTCGGCCGGCATGATGATGACCGGGCAGCCGGCGGCCAGTGCGGGCGCCACCTTGCGGGTGATCATCGCCAGCGGGAAATTCCAGGGCGTGATGGCCGCGCACACGCCCACCGGTTGGCGGATCACGAGGTAGCGTTTGTTGTTGTCGGTGGTGGGCACGGTCTCGCCGTAGACGCGCCGGGCTTCCTCGGCAAACCACTCGATGAAGCTGGCGCCGTAGGTGACCTCGCCGCGTGCCTCGGCCAGCGGCTTGCCTTGTTCGGCGGTCATGAGGCGGGCCAGGTCGTCGGCATGCTGGTGCAGCAGCGCGAACCACTTCATCAGGATCGCGCCGCGCTCCTTGGCGGTCTTGGCGCGCCAGGCGGGCCAGGCCTGTTGGGCGGCCTGGATCGCGGCATGGGCGTCGGCCGCGCCCAGGTTGGCCACCTGGGCCAGCGCCAAGCCAGTGGCGGGGTCGTGGACAGCGAAGCGCGCCGCACCACCGACCCATTGGCCATCGATCAGGGCCTCGGTGCGCAGCAGCGAAGGATCGGCCAGGGTGGCCAGGGGGTGGGTGGGGGTGTTCATCGGGGGTCTCCGCAAGCCGGACATCGGGGGCTCAGCAACCGTTCAGATGATAGGCGCCGCCCTGTGCGGGCGCATCCCGGGAGTCTTTCGCAAAAGCCGTCAAACCTATAATGAAAATCTTCGCAAAATCAAGCACTTGCGCGGCTTCCACGGCACTGTGGAGGCGCGCTGGCAGTCCACCGGGCCCCGCATGAAAGCTTCCGAGATCCGCTCCACCTTCCTGAACTTCTTCGCCTCCAAGGGCCACCAGATCGTGGCCTCGTCGGCGGTGGTGCCCGGGGACGATCCCACGCTGCTGTTCACCAACGCGGGGATGAACCAGTTCAAGGATGTCTTCCTCGGCTTCGACAAGCGCGCCTACCAGCGCGCCACCACCTCGCAGAAATGCATCCGCGCGGGCGGCAAGCACAACGACCTCGAGAACGTCGGTTACACCGCGCGCCACCACACTTTCTTCGAGATGCTGGGCAACTTCAGCTTCGGCGACTATTTCAAGCAGGAGGCCATCGCCTATGCCTGGGAGCTGCTCACCGAGGTCTTCAAGCTGCCCAAGGACAAGCTCTGGGTCACGGTCT
>CAISYQ010000240.1 GCA_903889735.1 uncultured Methylibium sp. | reverse complement strand
GCGTGACGCTGGTTCAGCGCAGCCTGCGCGCCCTTCGCGGACCGGCTGGCTGAGGATCCAAGCCGGACCGCCCAGCGGACGCAGCTGACCGGGTCAGCTGCGGGCCCTGTCAGTCCAGGCCGGTGCTCCGGCCCCTGGCGCGGCCGACCCAGCGGCCTGCAAGCGGCCTGTGAGCGGCCTGTGAGCGGCGCCGCGGGGTTGGGCCGCGATCAGCGCTTGGCGATCTCGAGCAACTCCACCTCGAAGAAGAGGGTGGCATTCGGCGGGATCACGCCGCCGGCGCCGCGCGACCCATAGGCGATCTGGGCCGGGCAGGTGAGCTTGGCCTTGCCACCGACCTTGATGCGCTGCACGCCCTCGGTCCAGCAGGCGATGACGCGGTTGAGCGGGAACACCGCCGGCTCGTTGCGCTGGTAGGAGCTGTCGAACTCCTTGCCGTCGGGCAGGGTGCCGCGGTAGTGGACCTTCACGACATCGCTGGGCGTGGGGTTGGCGCCGCTGCCTTCCTTGAGCGAGAGGAAGACCAGGCCGCTGGGCGAGACGACGGCGCCCTTCTCGGCGGCGGCGGTCTTCAGGGCCTCGCTGTCGGCGCTGCCGACCGGTTGGGCGGCAGCCGGGCCGAGGGCCAGCAGGGCGAGGACAAGGCTTGAGCTTGCGAGAATCGGTTTCACGGGCGGGGCTCCGTTGTTGGCGAGGCTGCCATCATCGCCGCTTTTCCAGGTGGTCCAGGTCTTCCAGGTCCTCCGGGTCTTCCTGGCCTTTCCCACCGTTCCGTCCCCCTGCTGCCCCTGCTCGTCGCGTGACATGACCCTGCTGCTCGCGCCCATGGAAGGGCTGCTCGACCACACCCTGCGCGACATCCTCACGCGGGCCGGAGGCATCGACCGCTGCGTCTCGGAGTTCATCCGGGTCACTGGCACGCTGCTGCCGGAGCGCGTGTTCACGCGGATCGTGCCCGAGCTGCTGTCGGGCGGACGCACGCTCGCCGGTGTGCCGGTGAGGGCCCAGCTGATGGGGTCGGATCCGGCCTGCCTGGCCGAGAACGCCGCGAGGCTCGCGGGCCTGGGGCCGGCGGGCATCGATCTCAATTTCGGCTGTCCGGCGCAGGTGGTCAACCGCCACGGTGGCGGCGCCGCGCTGCTGCAGGACCCCGAGCTGCTGTGTCGCATCGTGGCGGCGGTGCGCCGCGCCGTGCCGGCCGCGATGCCGGTCTCGGCCAAGATGCGCCTGGGCTATGCCGATGACAGCCGTGCCGAGGAGTGCGCGCAGGCCATCGAGGCCGGCGGCGCCGGCGAGTTGGTGGTGCACGCCCGCACCAAGGTCCACGGCTACCGGCCGCCGGCCTACTGGGCCCGGGTGGCCGATGTGCGGCGCGCGGTGCGCCTGCCGGTGATCGCCAACGGCGAGATCTGGAGCGTGGCCGACGCGCGCCGCTGCCGCGAGCTGTCGGGCTGCGACGCGCTGATGCTCGGCCGGGGCATGGTCTGCGACCCCGGGCTGGCGCTGGCGATCGTGACCGACACGCGGGCCGGGCCGGCCGCGGCAATCGGAGGCGGCGCCCAGGGGCCCGACCCGGCACCCGCGGCGCCCGGCCTGTCCTGGGCCGCCCTGCTGCCGCTGATCGGCGCCTTCTGGCAGCTGGTGGAGCGCCACATCGAGCGGCGGGCGCAGGCGGGGCGGCTCAAGCAGTGGCTCAACCTGCTGCGCCGCCACCACCCCGAGGCCGAGACCGCCTTCCAGCAGCTGCGCCGCCTGGACGATCCGGTGGCGGTACGCCGCTGGTTGGAGGCGGCGCTCGGGGCTCGGATCGAGCCGAGCCGGGCCATACTTCAATCCGACCCGGCACACCTGCCGACGCTTTTTTAGGAACCCCCATGACCCATCCGCTCTACACCGGCTCCGTGCCCGTCTTCCAGCAGATCCTGACCGCCCAGGCCGCCATCCTGGCCCGGGCCGCGGCCCATGCCGAGGCCCACAAGATCGAGCCCGACGCCTTCCTGCAGTCGCGGCTCTTCCCTGACATGTGGCCCCTGATCAAGCAGGTGCGCATCTCCTGTGACTTCGCCAAGGGCACGTCGGCGCGGCTGGCTGGCCAGCCGGTGCCGAGCTTCGAGATCACCGGGCAGGGCTTCGCCGATCTGCAGTCCTACATCGCCCAGACCCTGGCCTTCATCGGCGGCCTGGACCCGGCCCTGTTCGAGGGCAGCGAGGCCCGTCCGCTCAAGTTCATGGCCGGCCCGAACGAGCTCGAGTTCCCTCAGGGAACGGCCTACCTGCACCGCTTTGCGCTGCCCAACTTCTTCTTCCACGCCACCACCGCCTACGGCCTGCTGAGGCATGGTGGGGTGGAGGTGGGCAAGCACGATTACCTCGGCAGCTTCTGATCGCCCAGGCCGCTCCTCTGCGCTCGGCAGGCAGCAGGCTGCGGGAAACCGACGATGCTTGAACCCATCCTGGCCGGCGGCGGTCTGGCGGTCTGCGCCCTCTTGCTCCTGCGCCTGGGGGTGGGTGAGCGCCGCCGCCGCGCCATCGACCGCGCGCTCGACCAGGCCTGGCGCGGGCTGCTGCGATCGGCCCGGCGCGGACGCGACCGCCTTCAGGCCCTTCGCCGCCGCCGGCCGGCCCCGCCCAACGCCGAGGCCCGGGCCACTGAAGCCGCTGCCGCCACCGAGGCCCTGATCCGCCGCGCCCGCCGGGGTGGCGCGCGATCGTCCGGCCGTGAAGCCGACCTTAAAGCCGACCGTGAAGCCGACCGCGAGGGCAACGTGATCCGCCCGCACGCCTTCCGCGCGCCCCCGCCCGCGCCAGAGCGGGGACGCGACCCCGACCCACCCCGCACCCTGCACTGATGCGCGCCTTCCCCGCCTTGCTGATCGCCGCCGCGCTGCTCGCCGGTTGCGCGACCGTGGTCAACCCGGTCACCGGGCAGGAGGAGCGCACGGTGATGACCGAGGCGGCCGAGATCGCCGAAGGCCGCAAGGCCCACGCGCAGGTGCTCAAGGAGTACGGCGTCTACGGCGACGCCAAGCTGCAGGCCTATGTCGACGAGCTCGGCCAGCGGCTCGCGGCGCAGTCCCACCGGGCCGGCCTGAAGTGGACCTTCACGGTGCTCGACAGCCCGGAGATCAACGCCTTCGCCCTGCCCGGCGGCTATGTCTACGTGACCCGCGGGATCATGGCCTACCTGGAGAGCGAGGCCGACCTGGCCGGCGTCATCGGCCACGAAATCGGCCATGTGACCGCCCGCCATGGTGCCCAGCGCGCCACCCGCCAGCAGACGGCCGGCCTCGGGGTGCTGGCAGCCACCCTGCTCGGCGCGGCGCTCGGCGTCGGTGACGCGGCCAGCCAGCTCTCGCAGGGCGTGGCCGCGGGTTATGTGGCCAGCTACAGCCGCGAGCAGGAGCTGCAGGCCGACCAGCTGGGCGCCGAATACCTGGTGCGCAACCGCTTCAACCCGCAGAACATGGTGGACGTGATCACCGTGCTCAAGAACCAGGAGCGCTTCGCGGCCGACCAGGCCCGCGCCGAGGGCCGCGCGCCCCGCCAGGGCGGCGACTGGCTGGCGTCCCACCCGAGCAACGACCAGCGCCTGCAGGAGATCACGCGCATCGCTGCCCGCTACGAGGGCCAGGCCGCAGGGCCGGGCGACAAACCCGGCACCCCGGCGAGCACCAACACGAGCACCAACACGAGCATCAGCACGGCCACCCAGGCGGGCGGCAAGACGGCCGACAAGACGGTCCACAACCAAGCGACCCGCAAGCTGGGCTACGGCGATGACGGCCGCGTCCGCTACCTCCAGGCCATCGACGGCCTGCCCTTCGGCGAGGGCCGCGAGCAAGGCCTCACCCGTGGGCGGCAGTTCTTCCACGAGCCGCTGGGCATCGCCCTCACCGCGCCCCCGGGCTGGAGGATCCGCAACGGCCAGGAAGCGATCACGGTGGTCAACCCGGCGGGTGACGCTGCGCTGATCGTCCAGCCGGTCCCGCCCCAGGCCGGCAGCACCCATGAGGAGATCCTGCGCAGCCTGCTCAAGCCCACCCAGGGCCGCATCGAGCGGCGCCAGATCAACGGCCTGAGTGCGACCCAGTTCACGGGCCAGCGCCAGAACGCCCAGGGGCTGGTGCAGGGCATCGTGGCCACCGTGGTGAGCGGCCCGCAGTCCAGGAACTACCTGCTGCTCGCCACAGGCAAGGACGCCGCGGCGCAGCAGCGCGCCCGGGCCGGCCTGCGCGAGGCCGAGGGGTCGTTTCGGGCCCTGACCGCTGCCGACCGCGCCGCCGCCCAGCCCTGGGTGCTGCGCGCGGCGAACCTGCCCCTCGGCGGCTTCACCGAGCTGGCGCGCCGCTCGCCGCTGGGCGACAACGCCGAGGCCCAGCTGCGGCTGATCAATGGGGTCTACGGGGTCAGCGCCGCCGCGGGCATGCCCGGCGGCCCGGCCACGGCGGGCGCCGAACCGCGCCCCGGAGAGAAGGTGAAAGTGGTCGAGTAGCCGGGAGGGGGTGACGATCGTCCCGTCGCGGCGTTCGAGGCGCGGTGGCGGTGCTGGCGCTTCGAGGATGGTGTGGCCGCCAGCGCTTCGGTTATCTTGCGGGCATGGCCGACTTCAGCTTCTTCTGGCACGACTACGAAACCTTCGGCCGCGTGCCGAGGCACGACCGCCCGGCCCAGTTCGCCGGGGTGCGCACCGACGCCGATCTCCAAGAGATCGAGGCGCCGGTGATGCACCACTGCCAGCCGGCGCCCGACACCCTGCCCGACCCGGAGAGCTGCCTCCTGACCGGCATCACGCCCCAGCGGTGCCTGGAGCGCGGTCTGCCCGAGCAGGCCTTCGCGGCGCAGATCGAGGCGCAGCTCGCGCGGCCCGGCACGGTGGGCGTGGGCTACAACTCCATCCGTTTCGACGACGAGGTCACGCGCTTCCTGTTCTGGCGCAACCTGATCGAGCCTTATGGGCGCGAGTGGCAGAACGGCTGCGGCCGCTGGGACCTGCTGGACGTCGTGCGCTGCTGCCACGCGCTGCGGCCGGGTGGCATCGAATGGCCCCGCCATGAGGACGGTCGCACCGCCTTCAAGCTTGAGCTGCTGACTGCCGCCAACGGCCTGGCCCACGAGGCCGCCCATGACGCGCTCTCCGACGTGCGGGCCACCATCGGCCTGGCGCGGCTCATCAAGGCGCAGCAGCCGCGTCTCTGGGACTTCTGCCTCAAGCTGCGCAGCAAGCAGGCCGTGATCGACGAACTGGCCGCGGCCGAGCGCGCCGGGCGGCCCTTCCTGCATGTCTCGGGCATGTACGGTGCCGAGCGCGGCTGCCTGGCGCTGGTGTGGCCGCTGGCGCCGCACCCGACCAACAAGAACGAGGTGATCGTCTGGGACCTGGCCCAGGACCCGGCCGAGCTGTTCGAGCTCGACGCCGCCACCGTGCGCCAGCGGCTCTACACCCGCGCGACCGACCTGCCCGAGGGCGTGACCCGCCTGCCGATCAAGACCCTCCACATCAACAAATCACCGGTGGTCATCGCCAACCTCAAGACCCTCGATGCCGACCGCGCCGCGCAATGGGGCATCGACTTCGAGCAGGGCGCCCGCCACGCGCGCCTGCTGGCCGAGCGCGGTGGCACGCTGGCGGGCCTGTGGCCCGAGGTGTTTCGGCGCCCACCCACCGACGGGCCGGCCGTTGATGTCGATGAAGACCTCTACGGCGGCTTTCTGGGGAACGAGGACCGCCGCATCCTGGAGCGGCTGCGCCGGCTGGCGCCCGAGGCGCTGGCGACCCAGCGTCCAGCCTTTGCCGACCTACGGCTCGACGAACTGCTGTTCCGCTACCGCGCCCGCAACTTCCCTGCCACGCTCACCGAGTCTGAGCAGCAGCGCTGGGAAGAGCACCGCGTCCACCGCCTGCACGAGGGGGCCAGCGGCTGTACCACGGTCGAGGCCTTCATGGCGCAGATCGACACCCTGGCCGAAACCGCCGACGAGCGCGGGCAGGCGATCCTGGAGTCGCTGCTCGACTACGCGACCGACATCGCGCCGGAACGCGGCGTCTGACGCCGCTGGACCGTGGCCGGCGCTTGGCCGTGGCTGCCGCCCGGCACACCGGCGGGTCTGTCAGGGGGCCGTTGTCCGGGTCACAGCGGCCGCGCGGGCAAGGCGCTGGGGCGGCGTCACTTCGCCCAGGTGTCCTTGAGTCCCGCGATGCGCCCAAAGGCGACCCGGCCCGAGGAGTCGGTCTGGGCAGGCGGGTTCTTTGCGACGAAATAGCCGTGCCGCTCGAACTGCCAACGTGCCCCGGGTGAGGCGGCGGCCAGGCCGGGCTCCACCCAGCCGGCCACCCTCTGGCGGCTCAGTGGATTGAGCACGGTCAGAAAATCCCGCCCACCCGCGTCGGGCTGGGGCTCGGTGAAGAGGCGATCGAAGAGCTGGATGTCTGCGGGCACCGCCTCATGGGCGCCGACCCAGGTGATCGTGCCCTTGACCTTGACCGCGTCAGCCCCCGGTGTGCCGCTCTTGGTGTCGGGCACGACGCGCGCCAACACGGCGCTGACCCGGCCCTCGGCGTCCTTCTCGAAGCCGGTGCACTCGACGATGACGCCGTATTTCAGCCGCACCCGGTTGCCCGGCTGGGCCACGCCCGCCGCATCGACGCGTGGCGGGAAGAAGCGGAAGAAGCCCTTGGGCGGCAGCTCGGCAAAGTCGTCGCGCTCGATCCAGACCTCGGGGCCCAGCGTGAAGTGGCGCAGGCCGAGCTCGGGCTGCTGCGGATGCGCCGGAGCCTGGCAGGGTTCGTGGTGGGCCGCATTGCCGAAGGCCTCGGCCCAGTCGACGAGCTTGAGCTTGAGCGGGTCGATCACCGCCATCGCGCGGGGTGCGCGGCCTTCCAGGTCATCGCGCAGGGCCTGGTCGAGGGTGGCGTAGTCGATCCAGCTGTAGTCCTTGGCCACGCCGATGCGGTCGCAGAACAGGCGGATGCTCTCGGGGGTGTAGCCGCGCTCGCGCAGGCCGGCCAGGGTGGGCATGCGCGGGTCGTCCCAGCCATCGACATGGCCTTCCTCGACGAGCTGGCGCAGCTTGCGCTTGCTGGTGACCACATAGGTCAGGTTCAGGCGGCCGAACTCGTACTGGTGGGGCCGCGGGCGGCCCAGCAGGCCCAGGTCGCAGAGGTGCTCCAGGAGCCAGTCGTAGAAGGGGCGCTGGTCCTCGAACTCGAGGGTGCAGATGCTGTGGGTGATGCCTTCCAGCGCATCCTCGAGCGGGTGCGCGAAGGTGTACATCGGGTAGATGCACCAGCGGTCCCCGGTGTTGTGGTGGGTGGCGCGCTTGATGCGGTAGAGGGCCGGGTCGCGCAGGTTGATGTTGGGCGACGCCATGTCGATCTTGGCGCGCAGCACCGCCGCGCCGTCGGGCAGGCGCCCGTCGCGCATCTCGCGCAGGCGGGCGAGGTGCTCCGCGGGCGTGCGGCCGCGGAAGGGGCTGTCGGTGCCTGGCGTGTTGAAGTCGCCGCGGCGGGCGCGCATCTCCTCGGGTGTCTGCTCGTCCACATAGGCCAGACCGGCTTCCACCAGCGCCTCGGCGGCCCGGTACATGAAATCGAAATACGCGCTCGCGTAGTACAGGTGGCTGCGCGGGTGGGCGGGATCGGCGGGGTTGGGCTCATGCCAGTCGAAACCCAGCCAGCTGACGGCCTCGACGATGGCATCAACGTACTCCTGCTCCTCCTTCTCGGGGTTGGTGTCGTCGAAGCGCAGGTGGCACACGCCGCCGTAGTCGCGCGCCAGCCCGAAGTTCAGGCAAATGCTCTTGGCGTGGCCGATGTGCAGGTAGCCATTGGGTTCGGGCGGAAAGCGGGTGCGGATGGCCGCGGCATCGAAGGGGGCGCTGGCATGGTGGGCCGCGTCACCCGGCGAGCCGGCGAAGCGGCGCTGCGCGAGCCGGCCCTGCTCCAGATCGCGTTCGATGATGCCGCGCAGGAAGTTGGCGGGCTTGTGGGCCTCGGCCGGGGCGGGCTTCTGGGGGGCGGTCATGGCGGTCGGTCAGCGAGTGGGGCTCGATTCTACGAAGCGGCCCCCGCCACACACCCCACACACCCGCGCGCATCCTTGTTCAATCCCTTGCACGGGCCTGGTGACAGGTCCTTGACCCTCAGCCGGCCTGCGGGATCGGCCACAAAGCTTGTGAATCGTCCTGTGAACCGTTTTGCGGGTTGGCGCGTTGAATGCTGACGGGTTGCCCAGCCAAGTCCATGTCGGACCGCGAGCAGAAGGGCCCCGAGGAGCACTCCATGAAGCATACGGTTCACGAATTCCTCGCCCGCCATCCCCACCGTCGCCTGGTGCGTTACCTGGCCCTGATGTCGCTCGCGCTGGCCGGCACGGTTGGCAGCAGCGGCGCCCAGGCGGGCGGGACGTCTTGGTCGGTGGGCATCAACCTGCCGCAAGTGGTGATTGGCAGCACGCATGGAGGGGGCTACCCGGCGGTGCGACACCGCCACGCCCCGGTCTATGTGCCCCCGCCCGTGGTCTATCACGGTGCGCCGGTCGTCGTCTATGGACCACCGGTCGTCTACGGACCGCCGGTGGTCTTCTACAGCCCGGGCCCGGCGTGGCGATCACGCCACGACCATGGCCGCGGCCATGGCCACCGCGGGTGGGACGGCCGCGGTCAGGGCGACGGGCGCTACGCCCAGGGTGACAGCGACCGCTGGCGCGACCGTGACCGCGATGGCATCCCCAACCGCTGGGACCGCCACGACTGACAGGGCTCGGCGGGGTCAGTCCGGCGGTTTCACCGTCGCCGGCCACTGCCCCCCAGCAGACCGCCGAGCACGCCGCGGATGATCTCGCGGCCCACGGTCGTGCCGATGGTGCGCACGGCCGAGCGGGCCATCGACTCCGCCAGCCCCTCGCGCTTGCCGCCGCGCGGCCCGGTGCTGCCGAAAAGGATGTCGCCCAAGCCGCCGAGCAGGCCGCCGCTCTCCTGCTGCGGTGCAGGGTCGGGGGTGCCGTCCGGGCCCGGCCCGGGGCGCCCCGGCTCGGCACCCGAAGCCCCGGCGGTGGTCCGGCCCTTGAGCTTCTCGTAGGCGCTGTCGCGGTCCACCGCCTTCTCGTAGACGCCCGCCACCAGCGAGCCGTCACGCAGCGCCTGGCGCTGCGCCGGCGTGATCGGTCCGATCTGGCTGCCCGGCGGCAT
>CAISYQ010000239.1 GCA_903889735.1 uncultured Methylibium sp. | reverse complement strand
TGGTTGATGTTGATGAAGCCGACGATGGCGTCCATCAGGAAGTTGATCTTGTCGAACAGGAAGGCGGTGTGCGAATCCAGCGAGTCGAGGTCGCGCAGGATCTGGCGCGCCTCCTCGAACTGCTCGGCACCGAGCATGCGGCTGCGCATCATGAAGCTCACCGCGCGCCGCGTGTCCATCACGTTGCGGCGGATGCGCCCGTTGAGGTCCTCCTCGCGGGCGATGGCGGCCAGCGCCTCGGCGGCGGCCTGGTCATTGAGCGTGGACTGCAACACCTTGGACGACACGCGCTCAAGGTCGTCATAGATGCCCTCGAGCGCATCGGCCGAGTACTCGGCATCGGCGTCATAGAGCTTGAGGAGCACGTCCTTGGCGTCCTCGATCAGGGCCGGGATGCGGCGCGCACGCATGCGCAGCAGGCGGAACACCGGCAGGTCCTCGGCATGGACCGAGAACAGCACCCGCTCGTGCAGGATGAAGGCCACCCGCACGTTGCGCGAGCGGGGCGACCCGGCGCCGGTGTCCTCGTCGATCAGGAAGTCGGAGCGCAGGTGGAGCTGGCCGTTGTCATCCTCGTAGAAGCGGGCTGACTCCTCGAGATCCTCGTCGACCAGGTTGTCGGGCAGCGCCAGCCCGAAGCGCGCGGTGATCCAGGCTTTTTCCTGGGGCGAAGGACTCTCCAGGTCGACCCAGACCGGGTTCAACCGCGAGAGCGCCTCGGCGCTCTCGATCTCTTCCTGGAACAGCCGCCCGTTGGCGAGCGTGAAGACGTTCAGCATGCGAACTCCAAAGCGGGCGGGCGCCGGGCGCCACGATCAATCCCGCGCCCGGGCTGCCCGGGCGGGCTGGGGATGGGCCACCGCCTCACTCCCAGCCGGTCCGCCCGTCAGAGGGCCAGACCGTTGGAGTGGACGGTCACCGAGAGGGGGTGATGTCCAACAAGGGCTCCGCAGATGTGATCCAGAAATTATGGCATCGGGCGTGCGGCCCAAGGCCCCGATCAGACCCCCTGTCCGCCTCGGTCATCGGCTTGTCACGGGCAGCGGGCGGGCGCACACTGGGCTGGACGACGGGCGCCACCCGCCGTCACCGAGCAGTCGGCTCCAACCCGATGAAAGGAAACCTCATGAACCTGACGATCAGCGGCCACCACCTCGAAGTCACTGCCCCTCTGAGAGAGTACGTACTCACTAAAATGGACCGTGTCACCCGTCACTTCGACCAAGTGGTCGATATCAGCGTGCTGCTGAGCATCGAGAAGCAGAAGGAGAAGGAGCGGCGACAGAAAGCCGAGGTCACGCTGCACGTGAAGGGCAAGGACATCTTCGTTGAGTCCGCCCACCAGGACCTGTACGCGGCGATCGACGATCTGATCGACAAGCTCGACCGCCAGGTCTGCCGCCACAAGGACCGGATGCAGGACCACCACCATGAGTCCCCCAAGCGCTTGGGGGCCGGGGACCTGCAGTAGGTCCGACCCTGCGGACTGGCGCCAGCAGCGGCCGCCGGGCCGCTTTTTTTCGACCCGGTCGACCCGAGCGTTGCCAGACTGCAACCCTGGCGGGCCGCCTCCCGCTCTGGAGCCCATGTCGCCCCCACGGGGTGGCAGCGATTCCTATAATTTGTACCCTGCAAACCCTGAGCGGTGCCGCCCAAGACCTCCTGGTCGAAATCAGCACCCTGAACCGATGAACCGTCTCGCCGCCATCCTGCGCGCCAGCAATGTGCTGGTGGACGTGGACGCCACCAGCAAGAAGCGCGTCTTCGAGCAGGCCGGGCTGTTGTTCGAGAACCACCACGCCATCGCGCGGGCGACGGTCACCGACAACCTGTTCGCCCGCGAGCGGCTGGGCTCGACCGGCCTCGGCCACGGCGTGGCCATCCCCCACGGTCGGATCAAGGGATTGAAGAACCCTCTGGCGGCGATGGTCCGCACGCAGCAGCCCATCGGCTTTGATTCGCCCGACGACGAACCCGTGTCGCTGCTGATCTTCCTGCTGGTGCCCGAGGCGGCCACCCAGCGTCACCTCGAGATCCTGTCCGAGATCGCCGAGCTGCTGTCCGACCGGATGCTGCGCGACAAGCTGAAGTCCGCCCCCGATGCCGCCAGCCTGCACGCGCTGATCCTCAGTTGGGAACCGCTGAAGTCGGTCGCGTGAGCGCGGGCAGCCTCGCGGCCGGGCGTGCGCCCCACAGCTCGCGGTCCGCATGAAGCCCACCGTCATCAGCGCCGAGGCGCTGTTCGAGTCCCAGAGGACGGTGCTGCACTGGGAATGGCTCGCCGGTCACGCCCATCCCGAGCGCCGCTTCGACGAGGTCGCCATCCGCGACGCGCAGTCGGCCGCCGACCTGGTCGGCTACCTCAACTACATCCACCCCTACCGGGTGCAGATCGTCGGCCGGCGCGAGGTTCGCTACCTCACCGAGCCCGCACCGGAAGACCAAGCCCGGCGCATCTCGCGCATCGTGACCCTGGAGCCGCCGGTGCTGGTCGTCGCCGATGACCAGGCCCCGCCGGAGCGGCTGATCGCCATGTGCGAGCGCGCCGATATCCCGCTCTTCACCACCCGGGAATCGGCCGGCCATGTGATCGACGTGCTGCGAGCCCACCTCAGCGAGCATTTCGCCGACCGGACCACCCGCCACGGCGTTTTCATGGACATCCTGGGTCTCGGCGTGCTGCTGACCGGGGAGTCCGGCCTGGGCAAGAGCGAGCTGGGCCTGGAGCTGATCTCGCGCGGCCACGGACTGGTGGCCGACGACGCCGTGGACCTGTACCGGGTCTCGCAGACCGCGCTCGATGGCCGCTGCCCCGAGCTGCTGATGAACCTGCTGGAGGTGCGCGGCATCGGCCTGCTCGACATCAAGGCCATCTTCGGCGAGACCGCGGTGCGCCGCAAGATGCGGCTCAAGCTCATCGTGCACCTGGTGCGCAAGGAGACACTGGAGCGGGAGTTCGAGCGCCTGCCCTACGAGCCGCTCTACGAGAGCGTGCTCGACGTGCCCGTGCGCAAGGTGGTGATCGCCGTCGACGCCGGCCGCAACCTGGCGGTGCTGGTCGAAGCCGCGGTGCGCAACACCATCCTGCAGCTGCGCGGGATCGACACCTACAAGGAATTCATCGAGCGCCACCGCATCGCGATGGCCGGCAGCAAGGGCGGCGAAGACTGAGCGCTGGGCCGACGCCTTCGCGCCAGGGCCCTGCGCGGGCCTATTTGCGCGCAGGACGGTGCGGACAGGCCTCGGTGCTGCAGTTGGCGTAGAGCGACAGCGCATGTTCCTGCAGCGCAAAGCCGCGCTGCAGGGCCACCGCCCGCTGGCGGGCCTCGATCTCGGCGTCGTAGAACTCCTCCACCCGCCCGCAGTCCAGGCACACGAGATGGTCATGGTGTTGGCCCGCGTCGAGCTCGAACACCGACTTGCCGGACTCGAAGTGGCTGCGGGTCAGGATGCCCGCCTGCTCGAACTGCATCAGCACGCGGTAGACGGTGGCCAGGCCGATGTCGGAGTCATCGGCCAGCAAGACCTTGTAGACATCCTCGGCCGTGAGGTGCCGCACCAACGAGGCCTGGAACACCTGCAGGATCTTGATGCGCGGCAGCGTCGCCTTCAGGCCGCTGCTCTTGAGTTCGTCGGCGTGGGTCATGATCGGGTCCTTGCGGGGCAGGCGCTCTACTTTAGAATCGATTCATCATACGGGCCGGTGCGATTGACGCGCGGACCCGCCCGCCG
Source organism: uncultured Methylibium sp. (assembly GCA_903889735.1). Classification (GTDB taxonomy): domain Bacteria; phylum Pseudomonadota; class Gammaproteobacteria; order Burkholderiales; family Burkholderiaceae_C; genus Methylibium. Next base: position 925 of record CAISYQ010000239.1, on the reverse strand, counting down.
CCTGACGACGCGGCCCGCCAGCCACCCACGATCCGATGCGCACTCCTGACCTTGCACGTGCCCTGGCACCCCTGCTGCTCGCGTCGCTGACCGGCTGCAGCTACCTGCCGTCGCTGCCTTCCATGCCCTCGCTGCCCGCCGTCTCCGGCGACAGCTTCCTCGGTGTGGTCACGCCCTACCGGCTGGAGATCGTCCAGGGCAATGTCGTCACCAGCGAGATGGCCGCCGGCCTGAAGGAAGGTCTCAGCCGCGCCCAGGCCCGGGAGCTGCTGGGGTCGCCCTTGCTGACCGATGTCTTCCACGCCGATCGCTGGGACTATGTGTTCACGATCCGCCGCCAGGGTGCGCCCTACCAGCAGCGCCGCGTCACCTTGCGCTTCGAGGGCGATCTGCTCAAGTCCTTCGAGGCCGATGCGCTGCCCAGCGAGCGCGAATTCATCGCCTCCATCGACACCCTGCGCACCCCGTCCAAGCCAGCGGTGCTGGCGTTGACCGACGAGCAGCTGAAGGCGCTGCCGCCACCGGCTGTGGCAGCGCGCAGCGCCGCCCCCCCAGGCCGCACGGACGCGCCCCAGGGACCGGCGCGGAGCTACCCGCCGCTGGAAGCCACGCCGTGAGCGGGGCAGGCCCGGGACGGCCTCGCGTCGCCGTGGCCGGCGCAGCAACCCGCCGCGTCGCCGTAGCCGGCGCAGCAACCCGGAGAGTCGCCGTGGCCGGCGCCTCAGGCCGCATGGGCAGGATGCTGGTCGAAGCCCTGCTGGCCGCCGGGGACTGCCACCTCGCCGGCGCCCTCGACATCCCCGGCATCCCGGCCCTGGGCCAGGATGCGGCGGCTTTCCTGGGCCGCAGCAGCGGTGTCCTGATCACCGACGATCTGCGGGCCGGACTGGCCGACGCCGACGTGCTCATCGATTTCACGCGCCCG
>CAISYQ010000238.1 GCA_903889735.1 uncultured Methylibium sp. | reverse complement strand
CAGCCCGACGAAAGCACCGCCCCCCCCCCTGACCAAGCCGGCAACCCCTGCTGCGCCCACCAAGGCGCCCTCTAAGTCTCGCTCGGCAAACCGCCCGACCCCGGCCGAGTTGGCCGAGCCGACCCAGCGGACGATTCCGCTGCCGCCGCCCAACCGGCCGCCGCCCAGCAACACCATCGATCTGCCGCGCCCGGTGCGCCAGATCGATCCGAAGCTGGTCAACGTCTGGAAAACCAAGGCCGGCCGGGATCTGAGCAATGACGAGCTGCTCGCGATGCCCGACAGCGAGTACATGAACGATAAGCAGCTCGAGTTCTTCCGCGCGCAGCTGATGCAGCAGCGGGACGACCTGCTCGACAACGCCGGGGAGACCACCGAGCACCTGCGCGAGGACACCTCCATCGTGCCGGACCCGGCCGACCGGGCGACCATCGAGGAAGAGCACGCGCTGGAGCTTCGCACGCGCGACCGCGAGCGCAAGCTGCTGAAGAAGATCTCGCAATCGATCGCCCGCATCGATGCCGGCGATTACGGCTTCTGCGACGAGACCGGCGAGGCGATCGGCCTGGGCCGGCTGCTGGCCCGTCCTACCGCCACCCTGTCACTCGAGGCCCAGCAGCGCCGCGAGATGAAGCAGAAGATGTTCGGCGACTGAAGCGACGCGCCGGCATCGAGCCATGTCCGACAGCAAGCCCGACCCCAAGGAAGGCGGCAGCGGTTTCTTTCGCAAGGTGGTGAAGTTCGTCGCCAACCCGGCGACGAACTGGTCCGATCTCGATGGGCGGCGTGACGTGCCGCCAGCCGAGCCGGCTCAGGGCGGCTACGCCAAGAACGAGCTCAAGGAGATGATCGAGCGCAAGCAGCGCAACGACTTCGTCCGCAAGCGCGAGCTCGACATGCTGCGCAAGATCCGCCGCGAGGGCCTCGTGGGTGGCGATCTCGCCACCCTTCAGGGCGCCGCCGACGTGCAGGACTCGATGCCACCCCCGGAGTACGGGCGTCCGGATGACGCCGCCATGGTGACCAAGATCGATGAGATCGAGCAGGCCATGGCCGGCGAGGCTGCTGTCCCCTCGGGCTCGCCCCGGCTACCTCCCCACCCGACCGGCTTCTACAACGCCACCACCGCCCCCGCCCTCCTGGAGGGCCTGGGCGCCAGCCACGGTCTGCATTTCGCCGAAACCTCGCCCGACCTGCCCGATCTGGCCGAGCCGCACGAGCCACCCGGCAAGGTGGCCCGCGAATATGCGGCCACCCTTCCCGGCCCGCTGTGGGGCTCGCCGCAGCTGGGCACCTCGGCTCCTGGGGGGCGCCCCCCGGACCGTGCGGCGACGCCCTCGACCCCCTCCGGGATCGAGCGTCCCTCGGCAGTGGAGGTCACCGAACTGGCCAACGACCCGCTGCTGGACGAGGCCGTGATCGCCTTCGCCAACGCCGAGTTCGAGCACTGCGAGAGCGCGCTCTCGGCACTGATTTCGGACCGCGGTGAGCGTGCCCGCGATGCGCCGACCTGGCTGACGCTGTTCGACCTGTACCGAGCCACCGGCCTGCAGCACCCCTTCGAGAGCCTGGCGCTGGACTATGGGCTGCGCTTCGGTTGGTCGCCGCCGCAATGGTTCTCCATTCCCCAGCGGGTGGCCGACGCTTCGGCCTACAAGGCGGACTCGCAAGGCGTGGCGCCCACGCCGGCGAGCCGGGGCGCCAGCGCCGGCTGGGTGGCGCCGGCGCTGATCGATCTGGCCAGCGTGATCGACCTGCGCGCCCGCACCCTGCAGATGCCCATGCCCTGGGTGCTGGAATGGAGCCCGGTGCAGGCCGTGGATCCCGAAGCCTGCCACGAACTGAGTCTGCTGATGCGGCACTGGAGTACGCAGAAGATCGCGATGCGCTGGGTGGGGATCGACCGCCTCATGTCGGTGCTGACCGAGGTGGCGCCGATCGGCCTGCGCGACGCCGATCCGGTGTACTGGCTGCTGCGACTCGAGGCCCTGAGGCTGGCGGACCGCGCCGACGCATTCGACGCAGCCGCCATGGACTACTGCATGACCTACGAGGTGTCCCCGCCCTCCTGGGAGCGCTCGCAGTGCGCGATCCGGGTGGCGGACACCGCCGGAATGACTGTGGCCGCCGCCCTGTCGGTGACCGATGCGCCCACCGGATTCGCGGATTCAAGGCTGAGCGAGAACCCGGGCGGCGCGTCCGTGGCCGCGGTCGAGCTCAGCGGACAGCTGGTGGGCGACATCGACCGGGTGCTGGCCCCGCTCGAGCAGTCCCTGGGCAGCGCCGACACCGTGAATATCCACTGCGGGCGCCTGATCCGCATGGATTTCGTGGCCGCGGGCGACCTGCTGAACTGGGTGTTGCGGCGCCGCGCCGAAGGCCGCTCGGTGCGCTTCGAGGACGCTCACCGCCTGGTCGGCCTCTTCTTCAATGCCATGGGGATCAGCGAGCATGCGGAAGTCAAGGTTCGCAACGTCTGAGCCTGGACCGACCCCTGGCCCCAGAGCACACCACCTTTCCCGACACCCTCCTTCACCCTGAATCCCCACATGGACAGTTACCACGGCACGACCATCCTCAGCGTGCGCCGGGGTCATGAGGTTGCCCTGGGCGGTGATGGCCAGGTCACCCTCGGCAATCTCGTGGTCAAGTCCAGCGCCCGCAAGGTGCGCCGGCTCTACAAGGACCAGGTGCTGGCGGGCTTCGCGGGTGCGACCGCCGACGCCTTCACGCTGTTCGAGCGATTCGAGGCCAAGCTCGAGAAGCACCAGGGTCAGCTCGCCCGGGCGGCCATCGAGCTGACCAAGGACTGGCGCACCGACCGCGTGCTGCGGCGGCTGGAGGCCATGCTCGCCGTGGCCGACCGCGGCTGCTCACTGATCATCACCGGCAACGGCGACGTCCTGGAGCCCGAGCACGGCATCGTCGCCATCGGCTCCGGCGGCGCCTTCGCACAGGCCGCCGCCCGGGCGCTCCTCCAACACACCTCGATGACACCCCAGGAAATCGTCAAGCAGTCGCTCGTCATCGCCGGCGACCTGTGCATCTACACCAACCAGCACCACACGATCGAGGTGCTGGAATGAGCCGCTGCCGGGCCGCCCCAAGGTGGCGAACGCCCCTCGGGAGCAGGAGCGCAACGTGCGACGTGGGGGCAACATGAGCCGCCGCCGGGCCGCCCCAAGGCGGCGAACGCCCCCTCGGGGGGCAGGAGCGCAACGTGCAACGTGGGGGGTCAGCATGAGCCGCCGCCGGGCCGTCCCAAGGCGGCGAACGCCCCCTCGGGGGGCAGGAGCGCATTGCGCGACGTGGGGGCTCCAGACATGTCGCTGACCCCCCAGGAGATCGTTGCCGAGCTCGACCGCCATATCGTCGGCCAGCACGAGGCCAAGCGGGCGGTGGCGATTGCGCTGCGCAGTCGCTGGCGGCGTCAGCAGGTCGATGCATCGCTGCGCGGCGAGATCACGCCCAAGAACATCCTGATGATCGGCCCGACCGGCGTGGGCAAGACCGAGATCGCGCGCCGGCTGGCGCGGCTGGCCGACGCGCCCTTCATCAAGGTCGAGGCCACCAAGTTCACCGAGGTGGGCTATGTGGGCAAGGATGTCGATTCAATCATCCGCGATCTGGTCGAGATCGCCATCAAGCAGGCCCGCGAGGCCGCCAT
>CAISYQ010000237.1 GCA_903889735.1 uncultured Methylibium sp. | reverse complement strand
TGGCAGGTGACCAGCACGTCGGGGTAGAAGAAGTTGCTCGATGCCAGCGGCTGCAGCTTCATGTCGGTCACGAAGGTCCGGCAGGGGGTGCCAGCCAGGCCCTGGCGCAGGGCCATGGCGATATTCAGCGTCACCGTGACATGCCGGTCCTCGGCCCCCGCCATGGCGAACACCTCGCCACCCACCAGTTCGTGGCGCTCTGGCTGATCGGCCTCCCAGGCCAGGAAGGCCTCGGGGCTCAGGGTGAACTTGGCGGCGGCGTGTCCCATACAGCCACTCTACAGCTCGAGGTGGGGTGCAGGCAATCTCCAACCGTCAACCCGCGGGGGGTTTGCTGGTCGGCTACTTTTTGTCGTAGGCGCTGTCGTGATCGCGCGCAACGGTCAGCAGCCGCATGTACGGGCCCTCGCGCAGCGCGGTCGCGCGGCGCGACTGCGTGATGCGCAGCGAGTACACGGCGTCAATGCCGGGCGGTGGCCGGAAGCTGACGATCTTTTCCCACTTCAAGCCTGTGTCCTGGTAGACCTGAACCCAGGTGAGCTGCCTGATCTTGTTGAGCGTGTCGAGCGCAGCGTGGCGCTCGGGCTTCTGCAGACGAAACAGGTTTTCCTGGAAGGTGGGGTCGTTGAGGTCCAGCAGGACCTTGGCGTTCGGGTCACTGATCGCCATCTTGCAGACGCTTCAAGACGTCATCGGCGTTGGCCTCGGACGCGGGCTGCGCAGCGGCTCGGGCCAGGGCTGCCTGGAGGTCGGCCGCAGCTTGTGGCTCATGCACCCAGCGCTCGTTGTCCGGGACGACGGTGGCCGTGCGCACCAGCCACACGCCGGGTTCGCGTTCTTCATCCAGCACCTGGCGGCCGGCGAACTGCTTGCCCAGCGAGATCTGGCCGTTTGCGCCAACGACCTTGACGGCAGGTGGAGATGTAGCAATTGCCATGATTTCGTGCATTACATATTTAGTGCGGCACTAAAGCTTAGGTCAGTCCACCCTCCCCGTCAACGATCAGGCTGACGCCCTAAGCCTTGACCCCTTCAAGTCGCAAGGACAAGGTCGAGCCCCCCTGCGCTAGCATCCTGTCCCATGCGCCTCACCCCTGAACAAGCCCGCGCCATCGTCGCCGCTACCCGCGAGTTGGCTGGCCCTGACGCCAGCGTGCGGCTCTTCGGCTCGCGCCTGCATGACGAATTGAAGGGCGGCGACATCGACCTCCTCGTGGAATGCCCCCGCCCCGTGGACCGCCCCGTGTGGCTGGCCGCGCAGATCACGGCCCGCCTGCAGCGCACGCTGGGTGACCGCAAGATCGACGTGCTGCTGATCCACCCCACCATTTCCCTGGAGCCAGTGCACCTCGTGGCGCAACTAGAAGGCCGGGTGCTACAGCCATGACCGCCCCCGTTCCCGGCGGCGATCCAGCGTCAACCTGGCCGTGCCCATGCTCGTGGACTTCGTCGGGGCGTGCGCAGGGGCCATGCGCGCCAGGGGCTGGGGTTGAGGGCTGCTCGAAGAGCGAAGCGTCTCACCGTGCCTGACGGAGCCGAACCAGCAATCGGTCAATGGCCCTGGAACAGGAAATCCAGCGCCATCAGAGGCTTCTCCATTCATCCAGCGGCAGCCCTTCCGCCTCGATGGTGGCGTTGTAGGCGGCGATGAAGTCGGCGTGGTCCTCACGCCACCTGCGTTCCAGCTCGCTTCGCAGGACTTCCCGCAGGTGCTGGTCGCAGACCTGGGAAATGTTGATCTCCAACTGCCTGGCGGCCTTCAGCACGTCGCTGCTGAGACTCA
>CAISYQ010000236.1 GCA_903889735.1 uncultured Methylibium sp. | reverse complement strand
CGGTAGGTCGCGAGCTTCATGGTGGGGGGAGTCCAGGATCGCGCCGCGGGTGCGGCAACCAGCGGGTTGGAGGGGGAAGACCGGTCGCCACGGCCAGGCGCAGGGGACGGGCACCTGGCCGGGCGGACCGGAGTGGGGGCCTGCGTTGGCCATGCGCAAGCTCGGGCGCATTGTAAATTTGGGCCGATGGCGCCCCGACCCTCCGATTGCCCAGACTTTTTTCCCAAGCGTGCCCCCGCTCCGCCCTCCGAGCGCGGGGTCGAGCCGTGAGGCGGCACCTGGGCTGGGCGCTGGGGACGCTGACGCTGGCGGTGGCCCTGCTGCATCTGGAGCTGCTGGACGGGGCAATGACCGCTCTGCGGCCCCCGACCTCGCAAGCCCTGCGGGCGACCCCGGCGGCACAGGTCGCGCTGGTCACCGCGCCGCCCTTGCCGCGCCAGAACCTCGAGCGGCCAGAGCGCGCGGTGACGGTCGCGATCGCGCTGGCGGCGCCTCCCATGCCGCCGGGGATGAGCGCGGCCCCCACGGTCTCCCCGCCCAGCCCTCCCACCTCACCCGCCCCGCCGCGGGCCTCGACCGGCGCTGCCGTGGTCCCCGCTCCTGCCGATCCCGCCGGCCGTGGCGTGGTGCCGGCGGAGCGCGCCGCGACATCGGCGCGACTCATCACGGCGCCCGCGGAACGCCCTTTGATGCCGCCGTCACCGGCCCCCGCCCGGCCCCTGCCCGGCGCTCCCAGGGACGGCACCGCCCGCCCGCCGGGGCGGCTGCCCCAGACCCTCGCCCTGGCGCCGATCCTCCCTGAGGAGACACCTCCGACGGGCGCCCCGGCGTCCGCGTCCGGGTCGGCTCCCAGTGAACCCGCGTCGGCGTCGGAGGGGGTGGCCGAGCCGCCCCGGATCGGGCCCGCCTTGCCGCCGGCGCCGGCCTACCGCACCCGCATCCCGCCGCCGGCGCGCATCGTCTACCGTCTCAGCCGCGGCCTCATCGTCGGCACCGGCGAGCTCGACTGGCGGCCGCAGGCCGGCGGCTACCAGCTGCGCCTGGACGGCAAGCTGCCTCTGATCGGCACGCTGATCACGCAGACCAGCCGCGGCCGCTTCGACGCGGCGGGTCTGGCCCCGGAGCGCCACACCGACAAGCGCCTGCGCCGGGGCGAGCAGGCCGCCAGCTTCCAGCGCCCGCTCGGACTCGTGACCTTCTCCGGCGGTGCGGCGGCGTTGCCGATCGCGCCGGGACTGCAGGACCGCCTGAGTGTGATGCTGCAACTGGCGGCCGTGGCGGCCGCGGGTCCCCAGCCTCCGCCCGCGGGGCAGGAGCTGCAGATCGCGGTGGCCGGAGCGCGGGGCGATTCGGCCCTGTGGGCGTTGCGCTACGAGGGCGTGCAGCCGGTCGAGACACCCGATGGACCGGTGCGGGCCTGGCACTACCTGCGCCAGCCGGCCTTGCCCCACGACACCCGCGCCGAGTTCTGGCTCGACCCGGCGCGGCATTTCCTGCCGGTGCGCGTGCGGCTGACCGACGGCAGCGGCGACCCGCTGGAGCTGCTGCTGGAGTCGACCTCGCCCTGAAGGCCCGCTGGAGTGCCGCTCCTGGGCACATCACCCCTGGCGGGTGCGGGCTTGAAACTTGGCAGATGCTCTCCATCTCGAGCACATAGGAGAGTCACCATGCAGATGCTCTACAACTCTGACAGTTTCGCGGTGATGCAATTCGAGGTCACGGCCCCGGACGGCGCCGGCAATGAGCCCGGTGCCGGGCTGACGCGCGGCGGCTACGAGATCGTCGACAAGTCGGCCCGCAAGGAGATGTTCCTCGAGGGCTTGATGGCCGAGCAGTTCAAGCAGGGCGTGCAGGCGCTGATCGAGAGCCTGCCCGAGCCGGGCGTCGAGGAATTCGACGCCTTCATCGACAGCTACAGCAGCCTGGCGCAGCAGCCGGTCGTGCTGCACTGAACCGGCGTCTGGCGACATCGGACGGATCCTCGTGGTCCAGGTTCCGGTGCGTCGACGCAGGCCACCCGCGGTGGATCCGCGGCCGGCGCGCCCGGCCGCGCTTCCTACAATCCCGCCATGACGACATCCTCCCTCACCCGCCCCTACACCCGCGCGCAACAGCTGCCCGCCCTGCTGGAGCAGCGCATCCTGGTGCTCGACGGTGCCATGGGCACCATGATCCAGCGCTACAAGCTGGGCGAGGCCGATTACCGCGGCGAGCGCTTCGCGAACCACCCTCGCGACCTCAAGGGCAACAACGAGTTGCTGCAGTTCACGCGGCCCGACGTCATTGCCGCCATCCACGAGGGCTACCTCGCGGCCGGCGCCGACCTGATCGAGACCAACACCTTCGGCGCGACCTCCATCGCCCAGGAGGACTACGGCCTGGCGCCGCTGGCGCGCGAGATGAACGTGGCCGCCGCCCGGCTGGCGCGTGCCGCTTGCGACCGCTTCTCCACGCCGGACAAGCCGCGTTTTGTGGCCGGCGCCTTCGGTCCGACGCCGCGCACCGCCAGCATCAGCCCTGACGTCAACGACCCGGCCGCGCGCAACGTGAGCTTCGACGAGCTGCGCGCCGCCTATTACGAGCAGGGCGAGGCCCTGCTCGAGGGCGGCGCCGACCTGTTTCTGGTCGAGACCATCTTCGACACCCTCAACGCCAAGGCGGCGATCTTCGCCATCGACGAGCTGTTCGAGGTCACGGGTGAGCGCCTGCCGGTGATCCTCTCGGGCACCGTCACCGACGCCTCCGGGCGCATCCTGTCCGGCCAGACCGTCAGCGCTTTCTGGCACAGCGTGCGGCATGCGCGGCCGCTGGCCATCGGCCTGAACTGCGCGCTGGGCGCCACGCTCATGCGCCCCTACATCCAGGAGCTGGCCCGCGTCGCCGGCGACACCTTCATCAGCTGCTACCCCAATGCCGGCCTGCCCAACCCCATGAGCGAGACTGGCTTTGACGAAACCCCCGACGTCACCAGCCGCCTCCTGCGCGAGTTCGCCGCCGAAGGCCTGGTCAACATCGTCGGCGGCTGCTGCGGCACCACGCCCGAGCACATAGGCGCCAT
>CAISYQ010000235.1 GCA_903889735.1 uncultured Methylibium sp. | reverse complement strand
CGGATCTGGGCGGTGGCGATGAAGGAGCGCTACGGCGCCAACGACCGCTCGCAGAAGCTGAAATACCACGTGCAGACCTCGGGGCGCAGCCTGCACGCCCAGGAGATCGCCTTCAACGACATCCGCACCACGCTGCAAGCGCTGATCGCCGTCTACGACAACTGCAATTCCCTGCACACCAACGCCTACGACGAGGCGATCACCACCCCGACCGAGGAGAGCGTGCGCCGCGCCATGGCGATCCAGCTCATCATCAACCGGGAATGGGGCCTGGCGAAGAACGAGAACCCGAGCCAGGGCGCCTTCGTGATCGACGAGCTGACGGAACTGGTGGAGGAGGCGGTGCTGACCGAGTTCGAGCGCATCAGCGAGCGCGGCGGCGTGCTGGGTGCCATGGAAACCGGCTACCAGCGCGGCCGCATCCAGGACGAAAGCATGCACTACGAGATGCTCAAGCACACCGGCGAGCTGCCCATCATCGGGGTGAACACCTTCCGCAACCCCCATGGCGACGCCACACCGCAGGTGGTGGAGCTGGCGCGCTCGACCGAGGCCGAGAAGCAGGGTCAGCTCGCGCGGCTGGCCGATTTCCACGCCCGCCACGCCGCCGAGGCGCCAGCCATGCTGGCCAGGCTTCAACAGGCGGCCATCAACAACCAGAACGTCTTCGAGGTGCTGATGGAGGCCGTGCGGGTGTGCTCGCTCGGGCAAATCACCACGGCCTTGTTTGAGGTCGGCGGACAATACCGACGCAGCATGTAGGATATTTTCCCTGGGCTTCAGACCCCAGCGGGAGATTACCGGGGCAATCCCTAGGGGCCTGTGCGATTCTGAGCCAGACCCGGGTTTGACCCATGCCCCGCTCAGGGTACGTCCTAGGTATCAGGCCAGGGGTGGCGGGAATACAAACGCGGTGGGGAGCGCTAAGGAGCAAACCCAAGGCTGTACCCATCCATTCCACTACGGAGACGAAGATGAAAGTCATGAAGCAATCGGGTTGGCGCCTGATGGCCCCCCTGGGCCTGGCGCTGGTCGCTGCGCCGGCACTCGTTCAAGCGAACGCCGACGTTGAGAAGAACATCGCCAATTCCAAGAACTGGGCGACGCAAGCTGGTGACATGTTCAACCAGCGCTACAGCAAGCTGAACCAAATCAACAAGAGCAACGTCGGCAAGATGCAAGTCGCGTGGACGTTCTCCACCGGCGTGCTGCGCGGCCACGAGGGTTCGCCCCTGGTGATCGACGGCAAGATGTACCTGCACTCGCCCTTCCCCAACAAGGTGTTCGCGATCGATCTGGACACCCAGCAAATCCTCTGGAAGTACGAGCCGAAGCAAGACCCGGCCACGATCCCCCAGATGTGCTGCGACACCGTGAACCGTGGTCTGGCATACGCCGAAGGCAAGGTCATCCTGCAACAGGCTGACTCCAACCTCGTCGCCCTCGATGCCAAGACCGGCAAGGTGGTCTGGTCGGTGAAGAACGGTGATCCGAAGCTCGGCGCCGTCAACACCAACGCCCCCCACGTCTTCAAGGACAAGGTCATCACCGGCATCTCCGGTGGCGAGTGGGGCGTGCGCGGCTACATCGCCGCCTACAACCTGAAGGACGGCAAGCCGGCCTGGAAGGGTTACAGCGTCGGCCCCGACGCCGAAATGCTGATCGACCCCGACAAGACCATGACCTGGACCGACGGCAAGATGGCCCCGGTCGGTAAGGACTCTTCCCTGAAGACCTGGAAGGGTGACCAGTGGAAGATCGGTGGCGGCACCACCTGGGGCTGGTACAGCTACGACAAGGCGCTGAACCTGATGTACTACGGGACCGGCAACCCCTCGACCTGGAACCCGGCTCAGCGTCCTGGCGACAACAAGTGGTCCATGACCATCTTCGCCCGTGACGTGGACACCGGTCTGGCCAAGTGGGTTTACCAGATGACCCCGTTCGACGAGTGGGACTTCGACGGCATCAACGAGATGATCCTCGCGGACATCCCGGTGAAGGGCAAGCCCACCAAGGCGCTGGTGCACTTCGACCGCAACGGCTTCGGCTACACCATGGACCGCGTCACTGGTGCGCTCCTCGTGGCCGAGAAGTTCGACCCGAAGGTGAACTGGGCCAGCCACGTCGACATGAAGACGGGCCGCCCCCAGGTCCTGAAGCAGTACTCCACGGCCCAAAACGGTCCTGACGTCAACACCAAGGGCATCTGCCCGGCGGCGTTGGGCTCGAAGGACCAGCAACCCGCTTCGTTCGATCCGAACACCGGTCTGTTCTACGTGCCGACGAACCACGTCTGCATGGACTACGAGCCGTTCAAGGTCGAGTACACCGCGGGCCAGCCGTATGTGGGCGCCACGCTGTCGATGTTCCCGGCTCCGGGAAGCCACGGCGGCATGGGTAACTACATCGCCTGGGACGCTGGCACGGGCAAGATCGTCCAGAGCAAGCCTGAGAAGTTCTCGGTGTGGAGCGGTTCGCTCAACACCGCGGGCGGCTTGAGCTGCTACGGCACGCTGGAAGGCTTCTTCAAGTGCGTCGATGCGAAGGACGTGAACAAGGAGCTGTACAAGTTCCGCACCCCGTCCGGCATCATCGGCAACGTGTTCACCTATGAGCACAAGGGCAAGCAGTACATGGGCGTGTTCTCGGGCATTGGCGGCTGGGCCGGTATCGGCATGGCGGCTGGCCTCGAGAAGGACACCGACGGTTTGGGCGCTGTCGGCGGCTACAAGGAACTGAACAAGTTCACCGACCTCGGCGGCTCGCTGACGGTCTTCGCTCTGCCGAACTGATCGTTTTTTTCCCGGCTCGCGGAACCTTCGGGTTCCCGGGTCGGTCGCAGGGGACGGTGGTCATCAAAGCCCGCCGTCCCCTTTTCGTTGAGTCAGTCCTTTTTCCACTTCCTCGGGAAAGTCATGAAAGTTCGCTTCCATCGAATCATTGGTTGCATGGCCGGCTTGTTGGCATTCGCCGCGACAACGGGCATCGCACAAGCACAAGACAAGGCACCGCTCTACAACGTCGTGGATGGCTACAAGGTCGATGCTGACACGATGAAGGGTTTTCGCACCTGGCGTGCTGCGGCCTGCGACCGTTGCCACGGCGCCAACCAGGAAGGCATGGTCGGCCCCTCGCTGATCGCCAGCCTCAAGACGCTGACCAAAGAGGAGTTCATCACGACCGTCAAGATGGGTCGCCTCGAGAAGGGCATGCAGAGCTTTGGCAACAGCCCCCAGGTGATGGACAACATCGACCAGCTCTACGCCTACCTCAAGGGCCGCTCGGACGGGGCGATCACCCGCGCCAAGGTTGAAGAAATCAAATGACGCGAGCGCCTGGCATGAGACTCTCGAGCGTCTTGATGGCAGCGCTGCTGACAAGCGGCGCGGCGGCACCCGTGGCTGCCCAAGATGCCGCGCCTCCACCGCCACCGCGCAAGGCGTTCCGGGTCTGCCAGGATCCGAACAACCCGCCCTTCTCAAGCATCCGCGGGGACGGCATCGAGAACAGGATCGCCGAGCTGTTCGCCAAGGATCTGGGCTTGCCGGTCGAGTACTACTCCTTCCCCCAGCGCCAGGCCTTCATTCGCAACACGCTTCGCTACAAACTGCCAGGGCAGGACTATCCCTGCGACATCGTGATGGGTGTGCCAGCCGGCTATGACCAAGTCTCGGTCACCAAGCCCTATTACCGCTCGACCTATGCGCTGATCTTCGCGCCCGGCAAGGGCCTCGATGGCGTCAAGACCATCGACGAATTCCTGGCGCTCGACCGATCAGTCCTGACCAAGCTACGCATCGGTCTATATGACCGAACACCTGCTTCCGAGTGGCTCACCCGCTACCAACTGGTCGAGCAGGCCGTTCCTTATCAGACGATGAGTCCGAACCCGGAACAATATCCCGGAGAGATTCTCGAGAAGGATCTGGTCAGCGGGAAGATCGATGCGGCGATCGTCTGGGGACCCATCGCAGGGTTCTACGCCAAGAAGGTCACCGAGACCAAACTCACGGTCGTCCCGATGCGGTCCGAGAAAAACATCAAGTTCGATTTTCCCATGGCCATGGGTGTTCGCTACGGCGAACGCGACTGGAAGCAGCAAATCGAAGCTTTGATCGAGAAACGTCAGCCGGAGATCACGGCGATCCTGCTCGAATTCGGCGTGCCGCTGGTCCAAACCGACCCGGTGGCCAGCGCCCCGCGTTGACTCTCAATCGGGCTGGAGAGCGTGGGCTAGGGTCTGCATTGCACCCACCGCGCCTCCGCCTCGACCCCCTGAAACTTGCAGGCCATGCTTCCGCGTTTTCTCACCAGCTGTTTGCTCTTGCTATGTGCAGCCGGTGCCTCGGCGCAATCGAGCCGGGCAGCCCTCATCCAGTTCGCACCCAGCATCGTCAAGATCGAGGCGGTTGATCGCGAAGGACGCTTCCAGCTGGGCTCAGGCGTCATCATTGCACCGGGCAAGGTCGTGACCAACTGCCACGTGACGCGGCGCGCGGCCATGGTGGCGGTCCTGAAACACGGACTGCGGCTGAGGGCCAATGGGCAGCGGGCCGATGTCGAGAGAGACCTTTGCCTGCTCCGGGTTCCCGGCCTCGACGGCGACGCGGTGCCCATCGCGGTGCCGAGCTCGGTGAAGCCGGGGGATCCAGTGATCGCGCTGGGGTACACCGGCGGGCTGGGTCTGCAGCTCAGTGACGGTTTGGTGGTGGCCAGGCATCGCTGGTCGGGCAGCGACATCATCCAGAGCACGAACTGGTTCACCTCCGGCGCCAGCGGTGGCGCCCTGTTCAACGGGGATGGTGGTCTGATCGGGATCCTGACCTTCCGCCTGCGCGGAGGCGAATCCCACTACTTCTCCGCACCAGCCGAATGGCTGCACGTGTTGATCGCCGACGAAGCCGGCCTTGTCCCGGTGGCGCCGTTGAGCGGCTTGACCTTCTGGGAGGCCACGGCCGAGGCGCAGCCTTTTTTCCTGCAGGCGGCCCCGCTGGAGCAGGGCAGCCAATGGCAAGCGCTCGCCCAGCTCGCCCAGCGCTGGACCGGCGAGGCCAAGGATGATGCTGAGGCCTTCTACACCCAGGGCATCGCCTTGGACGGGTTGGGGCAGACTGAGGCCGCCATCCGCGCCTTGCAGCGATGCACCCAGATTGATGCGGCCTACAGCCGCGGCTGGGTCCGGTTGGCCCTCATCTACCGCCGCGAGGGGCGGTTACAGGACACCCGGGCCGCCCTGCGCGCACTCTCGACCCTGGACCGGCCGCTGGCCGAACAGATGTCCACCGAAATGGAGAAACCATGACATTGATCGCATTCCCCCGCCGGGCCTGTACTGCCCTGGTTGCAGGGCTTTCGCTGGCCGTGTTCGCCGCGAGCTCGCAAGCGGCCGACCCCAAGGAATTCTCCAAGGCCGAGAACCTTGTGTTCGTCAACCCCCACTTGGCCAACCTCAAGGGTTCGACGACGCTGCGCTACGGTTTCGTCAAATCCGGGGTCCTCGAGCCGGGATTCACCGACGAGGTCCGCATCGACATCAGCGCTTCGGGCAAAACCTGCTGCACGGTCAAGGGCAGTTTTCTCAGCGGTACGCGCCAGTTGAAGTTGCCGGAAATCCCTGATGCGGAGGCCAACCCGGTGATCGTCTATTTTCTCGAGCATGACATCGCCGAGATGCAACGCCTGACCAAAGGCAAATCTAACTATTTCCGCAAGCGCATCCGCATGACCATGGTCGACGAGGCCAAGGTCAAGGACACCACGGTCAGCTACAACGGCAAGACCTCGCCCGCCCAGGAGGTGATCCTGACGCCCTACCTGAGCGACCCGGCGCGCAACCGCTATGAGCGTTTCGCCCAAAAGACCTACACCTTCGTGCTGGCCAAAGACGTGCCCGGTGGCGTCTACCAAATCCGCACCTCGATGAGCGGCGCCCAGCCCACCGATCTGGCCATGATCGAAGAGGTCATGACCTTGGCGGGTGCGGAGCCCGCTACCGCCGCAAAATAAACGGCTCACCCGAAGGATCACCATGGCCTCACTGTTCAAGCCCCTCCGCCTCAAGGCCCTCCTCTGCGCCGCAGGGGGGCTGAGCGCCCTGGCGATGCCCGCGCTGGCTTATGACTACCCGACCGCCGACCGGGTGACCTACGTTGAAGAATGCATGCGACAGCATCCCGGCTCGTCCTACGAGATGCTCAACAAATGCTCCTGCGTGATCGATCGCCTGGCCCGCGATATCTCTCACGACGACTTTGTGACGATGAGCACCGCCAGCAACGCGAACACGATCGGCGGAGAGCGGGGCAATACCATCCGCGACACGCAGGCGATGCAGGACCAGATCAAGCGCTTTCGGGCGCTGCAGTCCACCGCCAAGAAGGGCTGCTTCATCAATTCGGAGCCCAAGTAAGGTCCACGGTGAACCCGCGCACCCTGGGGCGCGTCCGGCGTGCCGGGCTCCTCGGCTTGGCGATGCTTTGGGCTGGGTGGACGCCAGCCCATGGTCAGGCCGAAGGTGAGCTGTCCTTGCGGGAGATCGCCCCCGGCGTGCACGTCCATGTGGGCGCGGTCGATGAATGGGGCGTTGCCAGCGGTGGTGATGTCGCCAACCTGGGCATCGTGATCGGGGAGCGTTGCGTGGCGGTGATCGACACCGGCGGCACCGCAGCCATCGGCCAGGCACTGAAAGCCGCTGTGCGCCGTCTCACGGCCCTGCCAGTCTGCTACCTGATCAACACCCATGCACATCCCGATCATGTGCTGGGCAACGAGGCCTTTGTTGACCCGTCCGGCAAGGGCCCGCAGGTCGTGGGCCACCACCGGCTGCCGGCCGCCTTGCAAGTGCGCGGACCGTTCTACCTGAAGGCGCTGATCCGGGATTTCGGCCCTGACCAGTCGAGCGCGCGCATCGTCCCGCCCAGCCTGCTGGTGACATCCTCTCTGGAGGTTGATCTCGGCGAGCGTCGCCTGCGCCTGCAGGCCTGGCCCACCGCCCACACCGATGCCGACCTGAGCGTTCTCGACGTTCAGAGCGGCACGCTATTCCTCGGCGATCTGCTGTTCCGAGATCACACCCCGGTGGTCGATGGTCGGTTGCGCGGTTGGCTGGCCGTGACCGCACAACTCCGCACCGAAGCGGCGCCACTCACCGTGCCAGGCCATGGCCAACCGACCACGGAGGGAGCCGCTGCCTTGCAGGTGCAGCAACGCTACCTCGAGACGCTGCAGGCGGACGTGCGCGCCGCCCTGAAGGCCGGCTGGACGCTGAGCCAGACCGTCCAGCGCACACCACCGTCATCCGAGCCCTGGCAACTGCTCGATGCCTTCCATGCCCGCAACGTCACGGCCGCCTACGCCGAGCTGGAATGGGAAGACTGAGCCCACGGTGGGCCGGCCTGGGCGCGCGGATCGCGGCGCTCGGCCTGATGGCCCTTGCACTGCTGGCTGCTGCGGCCGTCCGGGCTGAAATGCAGCCGGTGGAGGTGGCGGCGGGTGTCTATGCGCTCATCGGCTCGACCGATGAGGTCACACCGG
>CAISYQ010000234.1 GCA_903889735.1 uncultured Methylibium sp. | reverse complement strand
GAGGACGTGTTCGACGCCCAGGACCCAGGCGAGCTCTGGCGGCTGGAGCGCGCCCGCCGGCTCGACCAGTTTTGAGCCGCCCCACGCCGGCCTGGACACCGCCGACGCGCGAGGGCGTCAGCCCCAGCCGCGTCGCCGTCAGCGGCGGGCCTTGGGCCTCGGTGGCCGAGTTCTTGGCCGCAAGGCTGCCCGCCGGCCAGGACTGGCGCCCGCGTCTGGCCCGCGGGGAGGTGCTGGACGCCCAGGGCCAGGCCCTGGGTGCCGAAGCACCCTGCCCGACGGGGGCACTGCTCTGGTACTGGCGCCACCTGCCCCCGGAGCCGCGCGTGCCCTTCGAGGTCGAGCTGCTGCACCAGGACGACCATCTGGTGGCCGTGGACAAGCCGCATTTCCTGTCCGTGACCCCCACCGGCCGCTACCTGCAGGAGACGGTGCTGGTGCGGCTCAAGCGCCAACTGGGCCTGGACACGCTGGTGCCGATGCACCGGCTCGACCGCGAGACCGCGGGCGTGCTGTTGTTCACCGTGCAGCCGGGCAGCCGCCATGCCTACCAATCGCTGCTGCGCGATCACCGGGTGCACAAGATCTACGAGGCCATCGCCCCCTGGCGCGCCGACCTCGCCCTGCCGCTGACCGTCCGCAGCCGGCTGGAGGAACGGCCCGGTGAGGCCTTCATGCAGATGGCGGCGGTGGCCGGCGAGCCGAACGCCGAGACCCGCATCGAACTGATCGAGCGGCTGCCCCAACTGACGAACGACGCGGCGCCCACCCCCCCCGACGAGGGCTGGGCGCGCTACCGCCTGACGCCACTCACCGGGCGCAAGCACCAGCTGCGCGCGCAGATGAGCGCCCTGGGCCTGCCCATCGCCGGCGACCGCATCTACCCCCGGCTCTGGCCCGAGCCGGCGCCCGGCGCTGCACCCGACTACCGCCAGCCCCTGCAACTGCTGGCCCGCGAATTCGCCTTCACCGACCCGCTCGACGGCCGGCCGCGCCGATTCGTGAGCCGGCGTCGGCTGCTGGGTAGCGGGGGCTGAAGAGGGCCCGCGGGCGGGCCAAAGCGCCCCCAAAGCTGACGGTTCGCACGCTGCTGGCCCCGGAGCCGTAACAAGATGCCGCAGCGCGCTCGATGCGTTCTGGCGCGTGCACCAGACCCAAGCTGTACCGCGGCCACGCCGCCCGCTTGCCCACCCCCGAACAGCGCCCAGCGCTCACCTCCGGAGATTCACCAATGATCGACTGGCTCAAGAGATTGGCGGCCCTTGCCGCGCTGACGCTCATCGCCGCCTGCAATGGCGGTGATGACCACGACCCAAACATCCTTGAGCTCGCGAAGGCCAACCCGAACCTGACCGTCCTGGTCGAGGCGGTCACCGCCGCCGACCTGACAGCCACCCTGTCAGGTCCGGGCCCCTACACCGTCTTCGCCCCAACGGACGCCGCCTTCGCCGCCTTGCTCGCGGAGCTGGGCATCACCAAGGCGGAGTTGTTGGCGAACAAGGCGCTCCTGACCACGGTACTGAACTACCACGTGCTCAGCCCGGCCGTTGTGAAGAAGGCCGACATCCCGCTGGGCAAGGCGATCCAGCCCCTGCTGGCGGGCGCCTTCTTCAAGATCGATGCCGTCGGCGCCGACACCCTCATCACCGATGGCCGCAACCGCCGCACCAAGATCGTCACCGCCGACGTGCCGACCACGAACGGCGTGGTTCACGTGATCGACCAGGTCATGCTGCCGGCCGACAAGAACATCGTCCAGACGGCGATCGCCGCGGCGCCGGAGTTCAGCATCCTGGTCGAGGCGGTCATCGCCGCCGACCTCGTCACCGCCCTGTCGCAGCCGGGCCCCTTCACCGTGTTCGCCCCGACGAACGCGGCCTTCGAGGCGCTGCTGTCAGACCTCGGCCTCACCAAGGAGGCGCTGCTGGCCGACAAGCCTCTCCTGACGAGGGTGTTGACCTACCACGTCGTGGCGGGCAATGTGCTGAAGGCCGACATCGAGGTCGGCTCCGCCATGCCCACGTTGCAAGGGGACAGCTTCACGGTCGATTCGGCATTCACCCTCCGCGATCAGTGCGGCTGCCTGGCCCAGCTCATTGCGACCGACGTGATCGCCAGCAACGGGGTCATCCATGTCATCGACAAGGTGCTGCTGCCAAGCAGGCCGATCCTCTGAGTCCAGCGCTGGCCCTTGAACCTGCCCACCCTTAGAGCCCGGCACGGGGCTGTGCTCGCCGCGGCCCGGTCTTCGTGCTTGCGGAGGCTGCCGCCAGCAGCGCTCAAGCGTCCGGCAGCGCCTCGTCCACCGCCAGCACCCGGCCGGTCTCGGCCGCCTCGTAGCCGGCCAGGGCCGCGACGCAGGAGCGGTACTTGGGCGACTGCAGCAGCGCCAGCGCGTCGCGCATCGAGGGCTGGCGCAGCAGGGCGGTGGGCACCGCCAGGAAATAGCGCTCGCGCAGCAGCGGCATGAAGGGCAGGCCGAAGCGCTGGGCCGCGGTCTGCACGCCCACGCCGACATCGGCCATGCCGCTGGCGATGAAGGCGGCCACCGCCCCGTGGGTGAACTCGGTGCTGGCGTAACCGTTGATCTGGCTGGGCGCGATGCCCTGGCGGGCCAGCATCAGCTCGGTCAGCATGCGCGTGCCCGAGCCCTCGGGGCGGTTGACGAAGCGCACGTCCGCCCGCTTGAGGTCGGCCAGCGAGCGGATGCGCTTGGGATTGCCGGGCGCCACGAACAGACCCTGGGCCCGCACCGCGAGGTGGATCAGGCTGTGCTCACCGGGACGCAGCCACTCGCGGTAGCGGCGGGCCGCCGGCCGGGCGAATTCGCCGATCGGCACGTGAAAGCCCGCCAGGTCGCATTCGCCGCGGGCCAGGCCGGAGACCGACTCGACGCTGTTGCGGTAGCGCAGCTCGACCGACAGCTGCGCCGCCTCCAACTGCTCCACGAGCGCGGCGACGGCGTAGCCATGGCTGGCGTGCAGCCGCAGCGGCGCCACCGCGCTGGGTTTGCGCGGCAGGGCGCGGTCGAGTTCATGCTCCAGCTCCGAGGCCAGCGAGCTCAGGAGCGGCGAGAGCCGGGCAGCGATGCGGCGATCGGCCCAGATCAGCTTCTCGGCCAGCGGGGTGAGGGTGGAGCCGCGGCCGCGGCCGGCGTCAACCAGGGGGTGGCCAAACAGCTGCTCCGCGCGCTTGACCTGTCCCCAGGCATGGCGGTACGACAGGCCCAGACCGCGGGCGGCCTGGGCGATGGCGCCGCTTTCCTGGATGGCCGCCAGCAGCAGCAGCAGCTCGGTGGTGTCCACCGAGTGGTCCGCGTCCTGGGAAACGCCCCAATGCGGGGTGATCTGGATGCGCATGTTCCGGCTCCCTCAAACATATATTGTTCGAGGCCCGCCGCTATCGTCCCTGGGCATTTGACGGGCTCTAATGTGTTCATTGGAGCATGAGTCTTCGCTCCGTAGTTCACCGTCGTCAAAAAAGCACAACCCACATGAACGCTCCCGTGATCCCCATCCAGGTGCTGCGCGAGCCCGCGCGCAAGCCGCGCAACTCGGGCGAGCGGCCCGTCGATGCCGAGGCCCTGAAAACGGTGGGCGAGCTGCTTGCCGGCCGGCCGATGCGCAGGGACCTGCTGATCGAGCACCTGCATGTCCTCAACGACCACGGCGGGCAGCTGCGCACCGACCACCTCGCGGCGCTGGCCCAGCTGCTGCGCCTGTCGGTGGCCGAGGTCTTCGAGGTCGCGAGCTTCTATCACCACTTCGAGGTGGTGCGCCCACAAGCCGACGGCGGCTTCGCGCCACCTGCAGCCCTGACGGTGCGCGTGTGCGACGGCATCGCCTGCGAGCTGGCGGGCGCCGGCGACCTGCTGGCGCGGCTGCCGGCCCTGCTGGGCACCGAGGTCCGCGTGATCGCCGCCCCCTGCATCGGCCGCTGCGAGCAGGCGCCGGCCGTCGCCGTCCACCAATGCCCGGTGCCGAACGCCACACTGCAGAAGGTGCAGCAGGCGGTGGCCGCCGGTGTCCGGGCCCACGAGCCCGAGCCCTGCACCGGCCTGGATGCCTACCGCGCGCAGGGTGGCTACCGCCTGCTGGAACAGTGCCTGGCCGGTGAGCGCGACGTCGAGTCCGTGATCGGCGCCATGGAATCCTCGGGCCTGCGCGGCCTGGGCGGCGCCGGTTTCCCGGCCGGTCGCAAGTGGCGCATCGTGCGCAGCCAGCCAGCCCCGCGGCTGATGGCGGTCAACATCGACGAGGGCGAGCCCGGCACCTTCAAGGACCGGACCTACCTCGAGCGCGACCCGCACCGCTTCCTCGAGGGCCTGCTGATCGCCGCCTGGGCGGTGGGCGTCGATGCGGTCTACATCTACCTGCGCGACGAGTACCACGGCTGCCGCACCCTGCTAGAGCGCGAGCTCGCTGCGCTGAAGGCCAGGCTGCCCTCGCTCGGCGGTGCGGCGCTGCCGGCCATGGAGCTGCGGCGCGGCGCCGGTGCCTACATCTGCGGCGAAGAGTCCGCGATGATCGAGTCCATCGAGGGCAAGCGCGGCCTGCCACGGCTGCGCCCGCCCTATGTGGCGCAGGTGGGCCTGTTCGGCCGCCCGACGCTCGAACACAACTTCGAGACGCTCTACTGGGTGCGCGACATCCTTGAGCGCGGCGCCGACTGGTTCGCCGGTCAGGGCCGTCATGGCCGCAAGGGACTGCGCTCCTTCTCGGTCTCGGGCCGGGTCAAGAAGCCGGGTGTTCACCTGGCGCCGGCCGGCATCACGCTGCGCGAACTGGTCGACGAATACTGCGGCGGCATGCAGGACGGCCACCGCCTCCACGCCTACCTGCCCGGCGGCGCCTCCGGCGGCATCCTGCCCGAGCGGCTGGCCGACCTGCCGCTGGACTTCGACACCCTGCAGCCGCATGGCTGCTTCATCGGCTCGGCCGCGGTGGTGGTGCTGTCCCACCAGGACCGCGTGACCGACGTGGCGCGCAACCTGATGCGCTTCTTCGAGCACGAGAGCTGCGGCCAGTGCACCCCCTGCCGGTCCGGCACCGCCAAGGTCAACACACTGATCGCCACCGACCGCTGGAACCTCCCGCTGCTGGCCGAGCTGTCGCAGGTGATGCGCGACGCCTCGATCTGCGGCCTGGGCCAGGCGGCACCGAACCCCGTTGACTGCGTGGTCAAGTATTTTCCTGAAGAGCTGTCCGCATGAACGCCTCCACGCCCTCCCAGCTGCTTGCGCCCGAGGCCCAGACGGTGGCGCTGTCGATCGACGGCCGCACCGTGCAGGCCCGCAGCGACGAGACGATCTGGTCCGTCGCCAAACGCGAGGGCACCACCCTCCCCCACCTGTGCCACAAGGAGGGTCTGGCGCCGGCCGGCAACTGCCGCGCCTGCGTGGTCGAGGT
The DNA here is from genome assembly GCA_903889735.1 of uncultured Methylibium sp. Taxonomy (GTDB): domain Bacteria; phylum Pseudomonadota; class Gammaproteobacteria; order Burkholderiales; family Burkholderiaceae_C; genus Methylibium. Next base: position 456 of record CAISYQ010000234.1, on the reverse strand, counting down.
CGAGGGCGAGCGCACGCTGGCCGCCAGCTGCTGCCGCAACGTCGCCGCCGGCATGAAGGTGCAGACGCAGAGCGAGCGCTCGATCGCGGCGCGCAAGATGGTGGTCGAGCTGCTGGTGAGTGATGCCGGGGCCACCACGAAGGACTACACGAAACAGTCCGAGCTGAGCCAATGGGCCGACCGCCTGGGCGTCGACCCGGGCCGCCTGCCAGAGCGGGCGCGCGACTACGCCGCGGCCGACACCAGCCACCCGGCGATCGCCGTCAACCTGGATGCCTGCATCCAGTGCACCCGCTGCCTGCGCGCCTGCCGCGACGAGCAGGGCAATGACGTGATCGGCCTGGCCTTCCGCGGCGCCCATGCGCAGATCAGCTTTGACGCCGGCGCCTCGCTGGGCGACTCCAGCTGCGTGGCCTGCGGCGAATGCGTGCAGGCCTGCCCGACCGGCGCGCTGAT
>CAISYQ010000233.1 GCA_903889735.1 uncultured Methylibium sp. | reverse complement strand
TGACCGGCGCCGAGATAGGCCTCGATCACCTGCGCGTTGCGCTGCACCTCGGCCGGCACGCCCTCGGCAATCTGGCGGCCGTAGTCGAGCACGGTGACGCGGTCGCACAGCCCCATCACCAGCTTCACGACATGCTCGATCAGCAGGATGGTGCGGCCATCGTTGCGGATGCGGTCGATCAGCGCACGCAGCACGAGCTTCTCGGTGGCGTTCATGCCGGCCGCGGGCTCGTCGAGCGCGATCAAGCGCGGCTCGGTGGCCAGCGCGCGCGCAATCTCCAGGCGCCGCTGGTCGCCGTAGCTCAGCGTGCGCGCCGGGTGGGCGGCGTAGTGGCCGATGCCCACATAGTCGAGCAGCTCCTGGGCGCGCGCGGCGATGGCCGCCTCCTCACGGCGAAAGCCCGGCGTGCGCAGCACCGCGCCGAGCAGCCCCGAGCGGGTGCGCACATGGCGGCCGACCATCACGTTCTCCAGCGCCGTCATGCCGGAGAAGAGGCGGATGTTCTGGAAGGTGCGTGCGATGCCGGCCTGCGCCACCGTGTGGACCGCGATCGGCCGGTAGGCCTGGCCGTCGAGCGCGAAGCGCCCGGCGTCCGGCGCATAGAGGCCGGTGATCACGTTGAAAAAGGTGGTCTTGCCCGCGCCGTTGGGGCCGATGAGGCCGTAGACCTCGCCGCGGCGGATGCGGATGTTCACGTCGGCCAGCGCCTGCAGGCCACCGAAGCGCTTGGACACGCCGGTGGCCTCGAGAACGGGGACCTCGCTCACCGACCGCTCCCGGCAGGCGGCAAGGCTGCAGGACGGGGGCCGTGCATGGGGGTCGGCCACAGGCCCCGGGGGCGGGCGAGCATGACGGCGATCATTGCCAGCGCGATCAGCAACTGCCTCAGGACGGCGGCGTCCAGCCGGCCCCCGGTGGCGGCCTGGAGGTCGCCGGCCACATAGCGCAGCACCTCGGGCAGGGCGGCCAGCAGCAGCGCGCCCAGGATGACCCCGGGAATGTGGCCGAGGCCGCCGAGCACGACCATCGCCACCACCATCACCGACTCCTGCAGCGAGAAGGATTCCGGGGAGATGAAGTTCTGGAAGGCCGCGAACATGGCGCCCGCCACGCCGCCGAGGCTCGCGCCCATGCCGAAGGCCAGCAGCTTCATGTTGCGGGTGTTGATGCCCATTGCGCGGGCAGCGATCTCGTCCTCGCGGATCGCCATCCAGGCTCGGCCGATGCGGCTCTTCTCGAGCCGCGAGCACACCACCACGCCCACCACCACCAGCGCAAGGAAGAGGTAGTAGTGGAGCGTGACGCTCGGCAGCGAGATGAAGCCCAGGTCGAGCGTGAGCCCGAGGTCGATCCCGAAGAAGGTGACCGAGTCGATCTGCGCCAGGCCCTTGGGGCCGTTGGTGATGTTGACCGGCGCGTCGAGGTTGTTGACGAACACGCGGATGATCTCGCCGAAGCCGAGCGTGACGATGGCGAGGTAGTCGCCGCGCAGCTTGAGCGTTGGGGCGCCGAGCAGCACGCCGAAGAGGGCGGCCAGCCCGGCGGCCAGGGGAATGACCACCCACAGCGGCGCATGCAGGCCGCCCGGGAACAGGGCCTGGATGGCCGGGAAATGCTCCCAGAGGTGCGGGCTCGCCAGCAGGCCGAAGAGGTAGGCGCCCACCGCGTAGAAAGCGATGTAGCCCAGGTCCAGGAGGCCGGCGTAACCCACGACGATGTTGAGGCCGAGCGCCAGCAGCACATAGAGGAGCGCGAAATCGATGATGCGCACCCAGGCGTTGCCAAACTGCTGCGCGACCAGCGGCACCGCCAGCAACAGCAGGGCCGCGAGCGCGAAGGCGACCCAGCGGTTCTTCATCGGGTTCATGGCAGACCCTTTCTCAGGCGCGGTCCGCCACGCGCTCGCCGAGCAGGCCCTGGGGCCTGAGCGTGAGCACGAGGATGAGCACGATGAAGGCGAAGATGTCCTGGTAGTTGCTGCCGAGCACCCCGCCGGTCAGGACGCCGATGTAACCGGCCCCGAGCGACTCGATCAACCCCAGCAGCACGCCCCCGACGATCGCGCCCGGCAGGTTGCCGATGCCGCCGAACACCGCCGCGGTGAAGGCCTTGAGCCCCGGCAGGAAGCCCATGCCATGCTGGACAGTGCCGTAGTTGGCGGCGTACATCACGCCGGCCAGGGCGGCCAGCGCGGCCCCGATCACGAACGTGGCCGAGATCACGGTGTCGGGCCGCACCCCCATCAGGCTCGCGACCTGCGGGTTCTCGGCGGTGGCCCGCATGGCGCGGCCCAGGCGCGTGCGGTTGACCAGGAACATCAAGCCGGCCAGCGCCAGCGCGGTGACGACCAGGATCAGGATCTGGGTGGTGTTGATCACCGCGCCGAAGACGTCGATCGGGGCGCTCGGCAGCAGCACCGGGTAGGACTTGTAGTTGGGCTTCCAGATCACCATCGCCAGCGTCTGCAGCAGGAGGCTCATGCCCATGGCCGTGATCAGCGGGGCCAGGCGCGGCGCGTTGCGCAGCGGCCGGTAGGCGATTTTCTCGATCGCGAAATTGAGCGTCGAACACACAACGATGGCCGCCACCAACGAGATCAGCAGCAACACCCAGCCCGGCAGGCCCGACCCCGCCAGCGCGGTCACCACGGTCCAGCTGACGAGCGCGCCCACCATCAGCACCTCGCCATGGGCAAAGTTGATGAGATTGATGATGCCGTAGACCATGGTGTAGCCGAGCGCCACCAGGGCGTACATGCTGCCGAGCACGAGCCCGTTGATGATCTGCTGGATGAAGGTGTCCATGTCGCTCGGGGTCCGGGGACGGGCGGGGGGGTCAACCCGGCCCGGGGGTTGCGCGGGAGGTCGGCCCGCTGCCTTCGTTGAGCTGGCGAAGCTGGGCAAGTCTCTCACCGATCTTGATTTCCAGACCCCGCGGCACTGGTTCGTAGAAGCGCTGGTCCACGCCGTCGGGCAGGTAGCGCTCGCCGGCCGCGAAGCCGCCTGCCTCGTCGTGGGCGTAGCGGTAGCCCTTGCCGTGGTCGAGCTGCTTCATCAGCGTGGTCGGCGCGTTGCGCAGGTGCAGCGGGACGGGCCGGCTGCCGTCCTGGCGCACGAAGGCGCGCACCGCCTTGTAGGCCTTGTAGACCGCGTTGCTCTTGGGGGCAACCGCCAGGTAGACCACCGCCTCGGCCAGCGCCAGTTCGCCCTCGGGCGAGCCGAGCCGCTCGTAGGTCTCGGCGGCGTCGAGCGTGAGGCGCAGGGCGCGTGGGTCGGCCAGGCCGATGTCCTCGCTGGCCATGCGCACGAGGCGCCGCACCACATAGCGCGGGTCCACGCCGCCGTCGAGCATGCGCACGAGCCAGTACAGCGCCGCGTCCGGGTCGGAGCCGCGCACGCTCTTGTGCAGGGCGGAGATGGTGTCGTAGAACTGGTCACCGCCCTTGTCGTAGCGGCGCAGCTGCTCGCCCAGCGACTGCTCCAGGAAGGCCTCGTCGATCGCCATGGGCGGACCACCGCCCTCCGAGGGCCGGCCCTCGGCCATGCGGGCGACGTTCTCGTAGGTGTTGAGCAGGCGCCGGGCGTCGCCGTCGGCGTAGGCGATCAGCCGGCTGCGGGCACCGTCGGTGAGCGCGGGCGCGCTCAGCAGCGCGCGGCCCCGCTCGAGCAGCAGCGACAGCTCGGTCTCGTCGAGCGGCTTGAGCACATGCACCGTGGCGCGTGACAGCAGGGCCGAGTTGACCTCGAAGGATGGGTTCTCGGTGGTCGCCCCGATGAAGGTGAAGAGGCCGCTCTCCACATGCGGCAGGAAGGCGTCCTGCTGGGCCTTGTTGAAGCGGTGCACCTCGTCGACGAAGACGATGGTGCGCCGACCCAGGCCCTGGGCCACCTGCGCCTGCTCGACCGCCTCGCGGATGTCCTTCACGCCGCCGAGCACGGCCGAGATCGCGATGAACTGCGCATCGAAGGCATCGGCCATCAACCGCGCCAGCGTGGTCTTGCCGGTGCCGGGCGGCCCCCAGAGGATCATGGAATGCGGCCGGCCCGACGCGAAGGCCGTGCGCAGCGGCTTGCCAGGCCCGAGCAGCTGGGGCTGCCCGATGACCTCGTCCAGCGTGCGTGGGCGCAGCCGCTCGGCCAGGGGCGCCGAGGGGTCGACCCCGCCCGGGGCGCCCGCCTGCCAAGGGAGTTCGGCGTTGCTCACCGGCCCAGCGCCCGCATATGGAAGGCGTCCCGTGCCATGCGGCGGCGCCTCGCCCACGAAGGCGGGCTCATGGTGCGATCACGTCGGCGCCGGCCGGCGGCACGAAGCGGAAGCGATCGGCCGCGAGCTTGGGGTTTGCCTCGAAAGCACTGAACTCCAGCCGCGAGCGCTGGCCGAAGGCATCGACGATCTCCACCGCGGCCAGCGTCGTTCCAAGGAAACCCACCCGCACCGACTTGAAGGCGCCTTCGACCGCGCGGGGCAGGGCCTGCGCCCATTGCAGACCGCCCTCGTCGGGCAGGGCCTTGAGCTCGAAGTCGCGCTCGATCGCCGTCCCTGCCAGCAGCGCGGCCGGCGTGGCGCCCAGCGCCTCGGTGAAGGGCCGCACGGTGACCTGGTTCAGATCGATGTCGTGCAGCCAGACCTTCTCGCCATCGGCCACGATCAGCTGCTCGTAGGGCCTTGTGTAGGCGAAGCGGAAACGGTGGGGCCGGGCGAACTCGAAGCTGCCGCTGGAGAGCTTCTTCTTCGCGCCATCGGGCGAGGTCACGGTCTGGGTGAAGGCCGAGCGACCGGTCTTGACCTCGGTGACGAAGCCCCTGAGGGTGTCGAGCGAATCGGCACGGGCGATGGTGGAGGCCAGCATCACGCCCAGCAGGCCGAGTGCGGCGACGGCACCGGACAGGCCGGTCCGCCACGCGGGCAAGACGGGGCGATGCTGACCGCAAGAGGCCGCAGACCATGCAGGGCGCCGCGCAGCGGTGACCGCCGCGATCAAGGTCTCGGGCTTCATTCGGCCTGCGTCCGGGGCGGGTCTGGGGTTCATGGGGCGCTCATTCCGAGCGTTGCGGCACGATGAGATCGCGGTTGCCGTTGGTCGCCATCGAGCTGACCAGGCCCGACTTCTCCATCTGCTCCAGCAGCCGGGCCGCGCGGTTGTAGCCGATGCGCAGGTGCCGCTGGACCAGCGAGATCGAGGCGCGCTTGTGCTGCAGCACGATGGCCACCGCCTGGTCGTACATCGGGTCGGATTCGGCATCGCCTCCCGCGCCACCCTCGCCGGCCGCGCCCGCTTCATCCTCGAGCGTGCCGCCCTCGAGAATGCCCTCGATGTAGTTCGCAGGCCCCTGGCTGCGCAGGTAGTCGGCCACGCGGTGCACCTCCTCGTCGCTGACGAAGGCCCCGTGCACCCGCACCGGTTGGCCGGTGCCCGAGGGCATGTAGAGCATGTCGCCCATGCCCAGCAGGGCCTCGGCGCCCATCTGGTCGAGGATGGTGCGCGAATCGATCTTGCTGCGGACCTGGAAGGCGATGCGGGTGGGGATGTTGGCCTTGATCAAGCCGGTGATCACGTCCACGCTGGGCCGCTGCGTGGCCAGGATCAGGTGGATGCCCGCGGCCCGCGCCTTCTGCGCCAGGCGGGCGATCAACTCCTCGATCTTCGTGCCGACCACCATCATCAGGTCGGCCAGCTCGTCGATCACGACCACCAGGTGAGGCAGCCGCTCCAGCGGCTCGGGGGCCTCGGGTGTCAGGCTGAAGGGGTTGGGCAGCTTCTCGCCCCGCTCGGTGGCCTCGTCGATCTTGCGGTTGTAGCCGGCGAGATTGCGCACGCCGAGCTTGCTCATCAGCTTGTAGCGCCGCTCCATCTCGGCCACGGCCCAATTGAGCGCGTGGGCAGCCTGCTTCATGTCAGTGACCACCGGACAGAGCAGGTGCGGGATGCCTTCGTAGATGCTCATCTCGAGCATCTTGGGGTCGATGAGGATGAGCCGCACGTCACGCGCCTCGGCCTTGTAGAGCAGGCTCAGGATCATCGCGTTGATACCGACCGACTTGCCCGAGCCGGTGGTGCCCGCCACCAGGCAGTGCGGCATCTTGGCGAGATCGGCCACCACCGGGGCGCCGACGATGTCCTTGCCCAGGCCAATGGTCAGCAGCGAGGCGGCGTCGTTGTAGGCCTGGGAGCCGAGGATCTCGGCCAGGCGGATGGTCTGGCGCCGGGCGTTGGGCAGCTCCAGGGCCATGGTGGTCTTGCCGGGAATGGTCTCGACCACACGGATGCTTTCCAGGCTCAGGCTGCGGGCCAGGTCCTTGGCCAGGCCGACGATCTGCGCGCCCTTGACGCTCGAGGCCGGCTCGATCTCGTAGCGGGTGATCACCGGGCCGGGCGAGGCCGCAACAACCCTCACCTCGACGCCGAAGTCCTTCAACTTCTTCTCGATCAGCCGGGAGGTCATCTCCAGTGACTCGGGCGTGACGCTCTCGGCCCGACCGGATGCCGCGTCCAACAGGTCCACCTGGGGCAGCTTGGTGTCAGCGAGTTCGACGAAGAGGGGCTTCTGCTTTTCCCGGGCCACCCGTTCGCTGCGAGGCAGCTCGATCACCGGCGCCTCGATCACCAGCGGTGCGAGCTCATCGGGCGGTGGCCGCAGGGCATCGGCCTCGCTGGCCCGCTCGCGCTGAGCCTGTTCGCCGAGGCGGGTGTCCTCGGCCAGCTCGATGCGCTCCTGGCGCCGCTCGCGCAGGCCATCCAGGCGCTCACCCAGCTGGTCGGCGACATCCGTCCATGAGAAGCGCAGCGCCAGCGAGGCGCCCACCAGCAGGGCGACGATCCACAGCACGCCGGAACCGGTGAAACCCAGCAGGCGCAGGCTCAGCTCACCCAGCAGCAGCCCGACCAGGCCACCCGCCTGGCCGCCGGGCAGCCGCGCCTCCCACTGGTAGACCCGGGTCCATTCCAGGGCACAGCTGGCCGCCAGCAGCAAGGCCAGGCCGACCCAGAACGACCAGGCCGGCCGCGCCGCGACCGCATGGCTGGCAGGCAGCAGCGCCGGATCGCGCAGCCAGCGCGCCAACCCGCCGAGCCAGGCGCGCCCCGACACCAGCAGCAGCCACCAGGCCGAGTAGCCGAGGACAAAGAAGGTCAGATCAGCCAGCCAGGCCCCGGCAATGCCCACCCGGTTGTGCGGGGCCAGGCCCAGGCCGGAGGTCGACCAGGCCGCGTCGTCGGGGCTGTGGGTGGCCAGGGCCAGCAGCGCGAGCACCCAGAGCAGGCCGCCCAGGACCACGACGATCTGAAGCCGCCAGCGGCTGCCCACGGGCTCTGCGCTCTGCCCGGCGACAACGCCCGACGCGCCCAGGGATCCGAGGGGAAAGCTCATGCCGATGATTGTGTCCGAAGGGCAGTGGACCAAGACGCCCGAAACGGGCCAAGAGGCATCACCGCTGGGCGAGTCGCTCGGTGATGTGAAGCTCGCCGCCGGGCTGGGTCTGGATGATGCCGCGCTCCTCCAGGTCCTTCATGACGCGGCTGACCATCTCGCGGGAGGCGCCGACCGCCTTGGCCAGGTCCTGGCGAGAAACCTTCTTTCGGATCAACTTGTAGTCCGCCCCGTCCTCGGCCCTCTCGAGCAGGGCGCGCGCCACGCGTCCATAGACATCGAGGAGTGCCAGCGACTCGATCTGGCGATCGGCCGCCCGCAGGCGCGTGACCAAGCCGCGCATCACCGAATAGGCCAGGCTGGACTCGTCGGGCAGGCAGCGCGCGAAATCCTCGCGCCCGAGCACCAAGACATCGCACTGGGTCTCGGCGCGCACGGTAGCCGAATGCGGCTCATGGTCGATCAGGCTCATCTCACCGAGGTAGTCACCCGCATGCAGCACCGCGAGGATCACCTCTCGCCCCCGGGCATCGGCAGTGACCACCTGGGCGCGGCCAGTCAGCAGGATGAAGAGCGCATTCGAGGTGGCCCCCTGATCGACGATGGCTTCGCCGCGCTTGTAGCGTCGTTTGACCACGCCATTGGCAATGCCCTGCGCCTGCTCGCTGGTCAAGAGCGAGAACAGCGGCACCCGCCGTATCAGGTCGAAGTTGGACAACATGGCCATCGCGCGTACTCCATGGGGCCTTGATTTGCAGCTCAGCGGCTCCAACTAACAACCTGAATGCTGATCATCAAGCCCTCCCTACAATTCTCTCCTCTGCGCCTGGGTGCTGGCCTAAGATCACGCAGCAGGCCGGTTCACGCGCTCTGACGACGCTCTACGAGCCAGCTCACCCGGTAGGCCTTTGCCCCTCAGTGCGGGGCCGGCGCCGGCTCGGTCGGTCTTCTGCGCAGGCGTGAACATCCCTTCGATCTCCCTCACCGACCACCATGAGCAATCTGCAGCACGCCAAAGTCCTGATCCTGGGTTCCGGCCCCGCCGGCTACACGGCAGCCGTCTACGCTGCACGCGCCAACCTCCAACCCATGTTGGTCACTGGACTGGCCCAAGGCGGCCAGCTGATGACCACGACCGAGGTCGACAACTGGCCTGCCGACGTGCACGGCGTGCAAGGCCCGGAACTGATGCAGCGCTTCCTGGAGCACGCCGAGCGCTTCAAGACCCAGATCGTCTACGACCACATCCACGCGCTCGATCTCTCCGCCCGACCCTTTCGGCTCACGGGAGACTCGGGCAGCTACACCTGCGACGCGCTGATCATCGCCACCGGCGCCTCGGCCCAGTACCTGGGCCTGCCGTCCGAAGAAAAGTTTTCCGGCAAGGGCGTTTCGGCCTGCGCCACCTGTGACGGCTTTTTCTACAAGAACCAGAAGGTCGCGGTGATCGGCG
>CAISYQ010000232.1 GCA_903889735.1 uncultured Methylibium sp. | reverse complement strand
GGCGCTGGCGGCCTTGAAGATGGGCCCGGGCGTCCTGAGCACGAGGCCGGACGGTGCGCCACCCGCGGGTCAAGTCGTGGCCGGGGCGATGGGCAGGCCGGCATCGCCGCGGGACGCATTGGCCGGCCAAGGGGCGGGGCCGGCCGCGCAGCGTTCGGACGCGGGCGGGCGCCCGGGCGTGACGCCGGCCACGGCCGCCCCGGTGCCGGGCGGTGCGCACGCCGGCCAGTTCACCGCCTGGACCTTCGGCGAGCTGCCCGAGCTGATGGAGTTGCAGCGTGGCGCGCAAAGCCTGGTCGGTTTCCCGGCGCTGATCGACCGCGGAAGCCATGTCGAGATCGAGGTGTTCGATGAGCCCGGCGTCGCCGCGGTGAAGCACCGGGCCGGCCTGCGCCGGCTGATCGCGCTGCAGATCCGCGAGCCGCTGAAATACCTGGAAAAGAACATCCCCGAGCTCACCCGCATGGCGGTGACCTACATGGCCCTGGGCGGCTCGACCGAGGAGCTGCGCGGCCAGATCATCGAGGTGGCGCTCGACCGCGCCTTCCTGGCCGACCCACTGCCCACCGACGCGGCGGCCTTCGCCCGGCGCATCGACGAGGGCCGAGCGCGGCTCAACCTCATCGCCCAGGAAGTGGCCCGCCAGGCCGCCGTGGTGCTGGCTGATCAGGCGGTGGCCGCCCGCAAGCTCAAGGACGCGAGGCCGGCCAAGGAAGTGGTGGACGATGTGGCGGCCCAACTCACAAGGCTGGTGCCCCGGCGCTTCCTGATGGACACGTCCTGGCCAGCCTTGCAGCACCTGCCGCGCTACCTGAAGGCGGTGACGCTGCGCCTGGACAAGTGGCGCGCCGACCCCGCCCGCGACGCCCAGCGCCTGGCCGAGTTGCGGCCGCTCGAGCAGCGTTTCCTGCGACGCCTGGCCGATCTCAGGGGCGAGCCCGACGCCCGGCTCGAGGAGTACCGCTGGCTGCTCGAGGAGCTGCGCGTCAGCCTCTTTGCCCAGGAGCTGAGGACGCCTCAGCCCGTGAGCGTCAAGCGGCTTCAGAAGGCCTGGGAATCGATGGAGCGCTGAGTGTGACGGGGCCGGATCCCTGGCCCGCCGACCACCCATCACTTCCGTCGGGTGGATGTCGAAACGCGGGTGGATCGGCCTTGGATCGATGCCTGCCCCTCGTCGAACCCAAGCCGCCTCGAGGTGCTGTCTACAATCCACTCCTTCGGGGCGTAGCGCAGCCTGGTAGCGCAACTGCTTTGGGAGCAGTAGGTCGTGAGTTCGAATCCCACCGTCCCGACCAATAAAACCAAGAATTTACGTGAGCAGAGAGGGAGTTAGGGGGTAGGGTAGTGACCACTTTAGTGACCAGCCCAAAGTCTTTGGGAGCAGCAGGTCGCGAGTTCGAATCCCGCCGCCCTGACCTCAGGGATTCATTGCAGAGGCCGCACTCCACGCGGCCGGTGCCGCATTCAGGCCTGCAGCGCGAGCCCGGCCCTCAAATGCAGCACACGGGTCCTCGGCGATCCGTCCAGCCCGTACCGTCACGGCGCTGCCGCGCTCACACACCACCGGAGAACCTGGCATGAGCTTCGAGAACATCCGCTATGAAGAGCAGGGCGCCATCGCCCGCATCACGCTGAACCGGCCCGACAAGCTCAACAGCTTCAATGTCGCCATGCACCGCGAGCTGCGCGAGGCCCTGGCCAGCGCGGCCCGCCCTGAGATCCGGGTCGTGGTGCTGACCGGCGCCGGGCGGGGCTTCTGCGCCGGCCAGGACCTGGCCGATGCGGTGATGGCCACCGGCGCCGAGCCCGCCGACCTGGGCGAGACCGTCGGCACCTGGTATTCCCCGCTGGTGCGCGCCATCCGCGCCCTGGACAAGCCGGTCATCGCGGCCGTCAATGGCGTGGCCGCGGGGGCGGGTTGCAACGTGGCCCTGGCCTGCGACCTGGTGGTGGCCACCCGCTCGGCCAGCTTCATCCAGCCCTTCTGCCGCCTCGGGCTTGTGCCCGACGCCGGCGGCACCTGGGCGCTGCCGCGGCTGGTGGGCGCGGCGCGCGCGGCCGGGCTGGCCATGCTGGGCGACAAGCTGCCCGCCGAACAGGCGGCCGCCTGGGGCCTGATCTGGAAATGCGTCGACGACGCGAGCTTCGCCGGCGAGATCGACGCCATGGCGGCGCAGCTGGCCACCGCCGCCACCAAGGGATTGGCGCTCACCAAGCGCGCCCTGCAGGCCAGCGGGCAGCATTCGCTCGACGAGCAGCTGGACATGGAGCGCGACCTGCAGCGCGAGCTGGGCCACAGCGCCGACTACGCCGAAGGCGTGAGCGCCTTTCTGGCCAAGCGCGCCCCGCGCTTCACCGGCCGTTGAAGCGTGGGGGCTGAAGCGACCCAGCTCGCCCCAGCCACCCGCTTGGATGCCTGATCCCGGAGCCGCGATGACCACCGACCCCCGCTCTCACGACCCCAGCGCCTTCGGGGTGGCCCCCGCCAACGCCGAAGGTGTCGATGCCGCCGCCCAATCGCTGGCCGAGGACTGCGCCCGCGCCATGTGGCAGCGCGACACCGCCTCCCAGTCGCTGGGCATGCGGCTCGACGAGATCGGCCCGGGCCGCGCCGTGATGGTGATGAAGGTGCGCCCCGACATGCTCAACGGCCACCAGACCTGCCATGGCGGCTTCATCTTTGCGCTGGCCGACAGTGCCTTCGCCTTCGCCTGCAACAGCCACAACCGCGTCACCGTGGCGGCGGGCTGCCAGATCGACTACCTGGCGCCGGGCCGCGAGGGCGAGCAGCTGCGCGCCGAAGCCCAGGAGCGCGCCCGCGGTGGCCGCACCGGCGTCTACGACGTCACCGTGACCAATCCCGCTGGTCAGACCGTGGCGCTCTTTCGGGGCAAGAGCCACCAGTTGCAGGGCGAGGTCTTGGCCACCCCAGGCTGAGCGGCACCAGCGCACCGCTGACCCGCGGCGGCGTCCGTTGAGCGCCGATGCCCTGATCTGCGTTGTCCAGGGTGCGCCTTACACTTTGCCGGCATTTCTGCCCGTAGCTCAACTGGATAGAGCAGCTGCCTTCTAAGCAGCAGGTCG
>CAISYQ010000231.1 GCA_903889735.1 uncultured Methylibium sp. | reverse complement strand
GTAGCGCAGCAGCTCCACCGCGCTGCCGACGCCGAGCTTCTGGCGGATCTGGGTCTGGTAGTTGGAGACGGTCTTGGCCGAAAGCCTCAGCGTCTGCGCGATCTCCTCGACGCTGCGCCCCGCCAGCAGCTGCTGCAGGATGTCGAACTCCCGCCCCGACAGACCGGCATGGGGCGGTTCGCCCCGGCGCAGCGGCTCCTGTTGCGCGACATCGGGCGAGAGCACGGTCTCGCCGCGGGCCGCGCGGTGAACGGCATCCACCAGCAGCTCGGGCGCGCTGCTCTTGGTCACGAAACCCGCCGCCCCGGCCCGCAGGCATTGGGCCACCATCGCGGCACCATCGTGCATGGTGAACACCAGCACCGGCAGCGCCGGCAAGCGCTGCGACAGGCGCCGCAGCATCTCCAGCCCGCTGCGCCCCGGCATGGACAGGTCGAGCACCAGCAGGTCCACCGCGCTGCCGGGCGCCGTGAGGCCGCTGTAGGCGGCGTCGGCATCGCCGTACTCGGCCACCACGAGGATGTCGGGTTCCAGCTCAAGCAGGCGGCGGTAGCCGGCGCGCACCACTGCGTGGTCGTCGGCCAGCGCCACCCGCAGCGGGACGCCGCCCGCGCCTGGACCTCTCGCCGTTCCCGTTCCTGACCCGTCCGGGCCGCCCGGCGCGGCGGGCCTCATGCGCCGACTCCCTGGCCGAGGGCCGGTGTCGAGTCCAGCCCGGCCGACAAGGGTTCGATCCAGGGCAGCCGCGCGTGCAAGCGCAGGCCGGGTGTGCCCGCACCCGCTGCCGAATCTTCTGACGCCGGCTCCCACTGCAGATCGCCGCCGGCCGCCCAGATGCGCTCCTTGACGCCGGCCAGGCCGTTGCCGCGCTGCCAGGCGCCGGCTCCAAGGCCGCAGCCGTCGTCCTGGACCGACCAATCGATCACGCCCCGCGCAAGGGCCGGCTGGCCGCGTCGGGTCGCGGCCGAAGAGCCCGCTTGCAGCCCGCCGTCCGCACCGCCTTCGCTCGGTGCCATTCCGGCCTCTTGCGTCCCGGCGTCTGGCATTGCGTCATCCCCCAGCTCAGCATCCTGCGTCCGCAGGTCCAGGCGCAGCACCGCCTGGCGCGCCCCGGCATGGCGCGCGACATTGGTGAGCGCCTCCTGGCTGATGCGGTAGACCGCCAGCACCAGCTCACGGGGCAGCACCTGTGCCTCCGACAGGCCCTGCAGTCCGAACTCCAGCGCGTAGCGGGTCTGCTGCCCCGGCGACTGGGCCCAGGCCGCCACCAGCGACTCGAGCAGCGCCCGCAGCCGCGCCACGGTCTCGCCCGGCGCCGACGCGCCGTCGGCCTCGGGGGTCGCCTCGCCGCCCTCGACCCAGCCCAGCGGCCGCAGGCGGGTCAGCAGCGCACGCAGCTCCTCCTGGATGCGGCGGCACTGCTCGCCCATGCCGTCCACCACCGCGGCGAGCTCGGGCGTCGCGGCCAGGCGCCGTTCCAACCAGGCGGCATCGACACGCAGCGCCGTCAGGTGCTGGCCGAGCTCGTCGTGCAGTTCGCGGGCGATGCGGTGGCGCTCGTCCTCCTGCAGGGTCAGCATCTGGCGGCTGAGCAGGCGCCGCGCCGCCTCGGCCTGTTCCAGCGCCTCCGCCAGGTGGCGCAGGGCGGCCGCGATGGCGTCGAGCTCGCGGATCGGCATGGCCGGCAGGGCGCGCAGCGGGTCCAGGCGCTGCTGCTCCAGCCCGGCGATCGCGTCGAGCAGCGGCCGCAACGGGCGGAAGGACCGCCGCACGTTCCACCGCAACACCGCCAGCAGCAGCGCGCTGCCGGCCAGCAGCAGCGCCAGCAGCTCCAGCAGCCGGGCCAGCGCCTCGTGCTGCTCGCTGTCGGGCGAGGCGATCAGCTCCACGCGCAGCCGCTCGCCGTCGGCCAAGCGCAGCGGCCAGCCGATGGTCTGGGCCACGGGCGGCGGAAACAGCCGCCGGCTCAAGGCCACCAGCCAGGACATCGGCGCGGCGGTGTCGAACTCGGCCGCTGCGGGCAGCAGGGCCTGCCCGGCGGCGTCGCGCACCTGCAGCCGCAGGTGGCGCTCGCGGCTGCCCAGCGACAGCGCCTGCAGCCCGCTCAGCAAGGCCTCGCGCGTCCCCGGCGCCTCGGACAGCTGGGCCATGGCCTGCGCCAGCACCAGGGCGCCGGCGGTCTCCTCGCGCATGTCAGCCCGCGCCCGCCACATCCCCAGCAGCAGGGCCAGCAGCACGCCGACGACCGCCACGGCCAGGGCGCCGCGCATCACCACCCGCGGCAGCTCGATCGGCAGGGACACCGACAAGTCGGGAATTTTTCCCGACCGCCCCACCCCCTCGTGAACCGCAGAATCCTTGGCTTGCATTCCCACCACCTGGAGACCCATCCATGACGCCTGACCTGCAGCCCGGCCCCTGTGCTGCTCGCGGAGCCCACCACCGCGGCTGCGCACTATCGCCGCTGGCGCGGGCGCTGCATACCCTGGGCATGCTCGGACTTCCCCTGATCATGGCACCCGGCGTCGCGGGCGCCCAGGCCGCCGGCGCCACGGGGCAGCTGGAGCGGGTCGAGATCATCGGCGTCTCGCCGCTGCCGGGCCAGGGCATCGACCGCAACCTGCTGCCTTACTCGACCCAGGTTCTCAAGCGGGATGCCATCGACAGCGCCCAGACCGTGAACCAGACCGACTATCTGAATCGTCGCGTCGTCGGCGTGCAGGTGAACGAGATCCAGGGGAGTCCCTTCCAAGGCGACCTGACCTACCGCGGCTTCCGCGCATCCCCTCTCCTCGGCGCCGGGCAGGGACTGTCGGTCTACCTGGATGGCGTGCGCATCAACGAGCCTTTCGGCGACGTCGTCAATTTCGACCTGATCCCCGAGTTCGCCATCAACACGCTCTCGCTGGTGCCCGGCGCCAACCCAGCCTTTGGGCTGAATTCCCTGGGCGGCGCACTGTCCTACACCACCCACGACGGCCGCAGCGCACCGGGTACGCGCGCCGAACTCTCTGCCGGCAGCTTCGGCCGGAAACGGGTCGACCTGAGCTACGGCCGCAGCGACGATAGTGGCTGGCATCAATACGTTGCTGCCACCGGCTTTGAAGAGGACGGCTGGCGTGACGCGTCCGACGGCAAGCTTGGCCAGTTCCTCGGTAAGCTGGGGCATGACAACGGCACGACCAGCTGGAGTCTTGGCCTTCTGGCCGCGCGCAGCAAGCTCGTTGGCAACGGCCTGTTGCCGGCCTACACCATCGACGAGGGAGTGGTGCTCGAGGATCTCTACTTCAACCGCAACGAGGCGGTCTACACCTATCCCGACCAGACCCGCAACAAGCTGGGACAACTCAGCTTCAATGGCCAGCACACGGTCGATGCCAACAGCTCACTGTCGGGCCTGCTCTATGTGCGCAAGAGCTCACGCAACACCATCAACGGCGACGAGGCGGAAGTGGCGCCCAGCGTCGCGGGCGATCCGAATGCCGCCTTCAACAGCACCGAGACGCGCCAGACCGGCTACGGCGCGGGGCTGAGCTACTCGCGCGTCAGCGGCTCCCACCAGTGGCAGGTCGGGGCCAGCGCGGACCGCGCGCGCGTGCGCTACCTCCAGAACGAACAGGAAGGGTTCTTCACCGCCGACCGGGGTGTCATTCCAGCGCCGGGCGTGGACCGCGAGCTGTCGGCGCGCGTCGAAGGCGAGTCCACGCACTATGGCGTGTACGCCACCGACACCTGGAAGGTCGCGCCGCGCACCCATGTCACAGCGACCGCTCGATACAACCGTTCGAGCGTCAGCAACCAGCTGACCACGCGCGATGACGACACCGACATCATCGAGGACAAGCCCAACGAGCGATTCACCTACAACAGCGTGAACCCGGCACTTGGCATCGCACACCGCCTCGGCGAGGCGGCGAATACACCCACGCTGTTCGCCAACGTGGCCCGCAACACCCGTGTTCCGACCGTGATCGAGCTCGGGTGCGCCGACCCTGATGAACCCTGCCGCCTGCCGGCGGGACTGCAGGCCGATCCCTACCTGAAGCAGGTCAAGTCGACCACGGTGGAAGCCGGTCTGCGCTGGCCCATCGCCCCCGGGCTGCGCTTCAACCTGGCCGCCTACAGCACCGACAACAAGGACGACATCCTGTTCCGGAGCACCAGCGTGACCGGACAGCTTGGCTACTTCGCCAACTTTCCGAAGACACGCAACCAGGGCATCGATACCGAGCTCGCAGTGTCAAGGGGTGCCTTCGACTATGGCGTCGGCTACAGCTTCCTGAATGCCACCTATGAGGCCACTACCGTGCTGCGACAAGGTGAGCGCAACGTGACGATCACCCCAGGGACCCGTATCGCTGGATTGCCACGCCACACGCTCAAGATGGCGATCGACTGGCGCGTCGGGGACGGGTTCACGATCGGCAGCGACCTGCAGGCACTGTCGAGCCGTGGCGTTTCGGGCAACGAAGACGGCCTGCTGGAAGACCCCGTGGTGGGCGAAGACCCCGAATACCAGCGCCTGAACCTGCCCGGTTATGCGATCTTGAACCTGCGTGCGAGCTGGAAACCAAGTGCGCAGTGGGAGATCTACGCCAACCTCAACAACGTGTTCGACCGCCGCCATGAGACCTTTGGCGCGCTGGCCGAGACCATGTTCAGCGCCGATGGCGCCTACACCGGCCAAGCGGTAGACGCATTGTTCGTGGCCCCCGGGGGTCCGCGGGCGTTTTTCCTCGGGCTGCGCTTCCGCTACTGATCCTCGTTCGACCACGCCGCCGCCTCTGAGACCCCCGAGAGCGGTGGCGGATCCACCTTCCTTGGGCGACGAGAACCATCGGCAGCACCGCCGGGCGGGGCGTGAGTTGCCCTGAGCCGCATTGAGCCACCGGCCGGGAGATATCCCGGAGGCCAGCGCACCGCCGCAGCGCCCACAATCACGGCATGCCCGACATTCCGCCGCCCGTCTCGATCGACGCCGACCGCGAGGTGAGGGTGCGGGCGCCCGGGCGCCTGCACCTGGGCTTCCTCGATCCCTCGGGCTCGCTCGGGCGGCGCTTCGGCAGCCTGGGCCTGGTGATCGGGGGCTTCGAGACGCGCCTGAGCCTGCGCCGCAGCGCCCAGCCCGGTCTCACCAGCACCGGCGCCGACGCCGCTTGCGAAGCGGAGCGTGCAGCCGAGCACCTGGCCACGCTGCAGGCCCGAACCCGCCAGCCCGAGCCACTGCACCTGCACCTGGACGAGGTGCTGCCGGCCCATGCCGGTTTCGGATCCGGCACCCAGCTCGCGCTGGCCATCGGGCGCGCCTTTGCCACGCTGCACCGGCTGGACCTGCCCACCACCGAACTCGCCCGGCTGCTCGGCCGCGGGCGCCGCTCGGGGATCGGCATTGCCGGCTTCGACCAGGGCGGCCTGCTGCTCGACGGGGGTCCCGGCCCTGACGGCAGCCCCGCCCCCCTGCTGGCGCGCCTGACCCTGCCGGCAGCCTGGCGGGTGCTGCTGGTGCTGGAGCGGGCACGCAGCGGTCTGAGCGGCACGCCCGAGAAGCAGGCCATCGAGGCGCTGCCGCCCTTCCCCCAGGCCGGCGCCGCTGCAGCCTGTCATGAGGTGCTGATGCGGGTTCTGCCGGGCGCGGCCAGCGGCGATTTCCCGGCCTTCGCCGCGGGGATCGGCCGGCTGCAGCAGCTGGTGGGCGGCCACTTCGCGCCCGCCCAAGGCGGGGGCCTCTTCGCCAGCCCGGCGGTGGCGCGGGTCTGCGAATGGATGGCCGGCCTGACCCCCTGTGCCACCGGGCAGAGCTCCTGGGGGCCGACCGGCTTCGCGGTGCTGCCCGACCAGGCCACGGCCGAGGCACTGCGCGAGGCCGCGCTGGCGGCCGGGGTGGTTGCCCCGGGGCTGAGGCTGGAACTGGTGAGTCCGCTGGACCATGGCGCGCGGGTCGAGCGACTGCCGCCCTCGCCACGGGCCTCGGTGGCAGCGCCCGAGCACGCCGGGGCCTGAAAACCGCCGCCCCGCCCGGCCATCGAGCGCGGTCAAGCCGGGGCCAGGCGTCGGGCCCGAAAATCGCTAACAGCCTCCCCAGACGCGCTGTGCCCTCCAGGTTCGCCGCCCCCGCGGCCCCACGCTCCAACCGTCAGAGATCGGCGATGACCCGCAACCCCGACCACCGCTCCGCCACCGAACGCCCCTACATCCTGCACATGTTCACGCCGGGGCGGCAGATGAGCCCCTTCGACATCAACATGGCCGCCGATGCCGGCTACCAGCTGCTGCCGACCTACACCGAGGTCGGCCTGGAAGCCATCCACGGTCTGACGCAGGACGCCATCTTCTCGCGCGGGCCTAGTGGTGTGGCGCGCACCGGCCTCTTCATCGGCGGGCGCGACGTGATGCTCGCGGCCGACATGCTGGACACCGCGCGCCGGGCCATGGTGCCACCCTTCGTCGTCTCGGCAATGGCCGACCCGAGCGGCTCCTACACCACCGCCGCGGCGGTGGTGGCCTGCGTCGAGGCCCAGCTGCGCAAGGTGCACGGCACCGAGCTCAGCGGCAAGCAGGTCGTCATCCTGGGCGGCACCGGCACCGTGGGCAGGATCGCCGGCGTGCTGGCACAGCAGCTCGGCGCCGAGGTGCGGCTCTCCAGCCACCTGGGCGAGCCGGCCGCCCGGCAGGCTGCCGAGGAAACCATGGCCCGCTTCGGCGGCGTGTTGAGCGGGGTCTCGGGTGCGACCGTGGCCGAGGTCCGCGACTCCATCGCCGGGGCCGATGTGGTCATGGCCTGCGCCGCCGCTGGCATCGAGGTGCTGAGCGAAGCCGATCGCGGCAGCACCACCCGCCTGCTGGTCGCCGCCGATGTCAACGCCGTGCCGCCCGCCGGCATCGCAGGGGTGGGCGTGATGGACAGCGGCAAGCTGCTGCCGGGCTGCCGCGCAGTCGGCATCGGTGCGCTGGCCATCGGCAACGTGAAGTACCAGGTCCAGCACCGGCTGCTGCTGCGCATGCGCGAGGCCGAGCAGGCCGTCTACCTGAGCTTCCCCGAAGCCTTGGCGCTGGCGCGCGAGCTGCTGCGCGAGAATTTCTGATCTCCACGGTCCCCGACTCCTCGGAACCACGGCATGCAGCACCGTCCCGCTCCCCCTGTTCAGACCCTGGTCGTGGCCGGTCGCTCGGCGCGGCTGATGGTCGAGGCGGCGGCGGGCGATGGTTTCCGGGTCATCGCGCTCGACACCTACGGCGACCAGGACACGCGCCGCGCTGCGGCCCGCTGGCTGCCGATCGGCGAGCCCGGCCAGCCCATCGACGCCCGCCGCACCCTGGAGGCCCTGACCTCGCTGCGCGACGAGCCGCAGCTGGTTGGCTGGGTCGCCGGCAGCGACTTCGAGTGCGACCCGGCGCTGCTCGCGCAGGCCGCCGAACGCCTGCCCCTGTTGGGCACGGCGCCAGACGCGGTGGCCAGGGTGCGCGACCCGGCAGTCTTCTTCAGCACCCTCGATGAGCTCGGCCTGCCCCACCCGGCCGTGAGCCCCACGCCCCCCACCGACCCGCAAGGCTGGCTGCGCAAGCTCGCACAGGGCAGCGGTGGCTGGCATATCCGGCGGGCCGGCGACGGTGCCCCGAACGCCGATGACGCTGCGCCGGCCGCGCGCCGGCCCGGACCCGCTTGGCCCCGCTACTACCAGCGCGAAATGCCAGGGCAGCCGATGTCCGCGCTCTTCATCGGCAACGGCCAGCATGCCCGGTTGATCGGCATCAACGAGCTGATCGTCCGGCCGCTGGGCGCCCTGCCCCATGTCTACCGCGGCGCGGTCGGGCCGGTGATGCTGCCGTTCGAGCGGCTCGCCGAGATCAATGCCGCGCTCGACCTGCTGACCGCCCGGTTTTCGCTGCGTGGGCTGGCGAGCCTCGACTTCCTGCTGGACGACTCGGGCTGCGCCCTGCTCGAGATCAATCCCCGGCCCAGCGCCAGCGTGGCGCTCTACAGCGGCCTGTGGCCCTTGATGCATGCCCATGTGGACGCCTGCCAGCATGACCACCTGCCCCTGCTGGCCGATCACCACCCGGGCACCGTGCGCGGCAACGAGCTCCTGCTTGCGCGGCGCGCGTTCACCCTGAGTGAAGAGCAGGCGGCCTTGCTCGCGGCGCGCAAGGATTGCCATGACCTGCCGGTCGCCGGAAGCCGCTTCGGTGCCGGCGACCCGGTGTGCACGCTCAGCGCCAGCGGGCCGTCGGTGGCGGCCGTGCGGGAGCGCCTGGCCGGTCTGCGCCAGGCCTGGCGCGAGCGGCTGGCAGCCGCCCACCCCATCACCGCACGACCGACCGTCCCCGTCCCCCTGGCCGAAACCGTCCCCCCTGCGCCGCCCGAAAGCCTCCCATGACCGACGCGACCACGCCTGCCGCCACCGACTCCACCGCCCCCTTCGCCGGTTCCCGGCTGAGCGTCAACCGAGAGGCCGCCGCCCGGGTGCAGCGCCTGGTCGACGAGGCCGAGCGGCTGCGCGTGGCCGTGCGCACCGTGGCGGGCGGCGTGTGCCTGATCGATGCTGGCATCGAGGCCCCCGGCAGCCTGGAGGCGGGCCTGCTGATCGGCGAGATCTGCATGGGCGGACTGGGCCGGGTCCAGCTCGCCGCCCAGGGAGCGGGCGATGCCACCGCCGGTTGGCCGACCTGGCTGGAGGTGGCCAGCAGCCAGCCGGTGCTGGCCTGCCTGGCGAGCCAGTACGCCGGCTGGTCGCTCAGCGCCAGCAAGGAGGAGGCGGGCGGCAAGAAGTTCTTCTCGCTGGGCTCCGGCCCGGCGCGCGCGCTGGCCGGCAAGGAGGCGCTGTTCAAGGAGCTCGGCTACCGCGACCCGCTGGGGGGCGCCGCGCGCCGCGGCGTGCTGGTGCTGGAGGTGGACCGCGAACCGCCCCCCGTGGTGATCGAGAAGATCCTGCGCGACTGCGCCCTCGCGCCGGATCAGCTGACGCTGATCCTCACACCCACCCGCAGCCTGGCCGGCACCACCCAGGTGGTGGCGCGGGTTCTGGAGGTTGCGCTCCACAAGGCTCATGAGCTGCACTTCAACCTGGCGGACATCGTCGACGGCGTGGCGAGCGCACCCCTGCCCGCTCCCGGCGCCGACGGCCTCGACGCCATGGGCCGCACCAACGACGCCATCCTCTATGGCGGCCGCGTGCACCTGACCGTGCACGGCACCGACGAGGCCGCGCGGGCGCTGGCGAAAGCCCTGCCCTCGCTGAACTCGCGCGACTACGGGCGCGGCTTCGCCGACATCTTCAAGGCCGCCGAGTACGATTTCTACAAGATCGATGGCGCCCTGTTCGCGCCGGCCGAGGTCTGGGTCTCGAGCCTGGCCTCCGGCCGCACCTGGCATGGCGGACGGCTCAACCTGGAACTGCTGCGCGGCCAGTGGCTGCAGGAAGCCTGATCCCCAGCTGCGGACACGCCCGCCGCCCGCCGCGCGCAGCGCCCCGGCCCCGACAGCCGCTCAACCTCGTTCCCGTTTGCCTGGCCCCATCGGGCGTCCCATCCACCCGGACCCATCCACCCGGACCCAAGCACCTGGCCCCATGCGCGTCGCGATCTTCACCGACGAGACCGGCTGGCACACCCGCCAGCTCCAGGCCGCGCTGCGCGCGCGCGGCGCCGAGGGCCGCTGCATCGACCTGGCCGACTGCCGCATCGACACCCCCGCTGCCTGGCACGGGCTGGTGATCCCCGGCTTCGGCCGCGCGCTGCCCGACGCGGCCATCGTGCGCGGCATCGCCGGGGGCAGCTTCGAGCAGGTGACGCTGAGGCTGGGGGTGTTGCACGCGCTGCGGGAGCTGGGCGTGGCGGTCTACAACGACGCCCGCGCCATCGAGCGCAGCGTCGACAAGGCCATGACCAGCTTGCTGCTGCACGCGGCCGGCGTCGCGACACCCCCCACCTGGGCCATGGAGTCGGCTGCGCAGGCCGAGCGCCTGGTCACCCGCGAGAGCGCCGCCGGCCACGCGCTGGTGCTCAAGCCGCTGTTCGGCTCCCAGGGCAAGGGCCTGCAGCGCATCGGCCGGGTCGATGGCGCCCATGTGCCGCTGCCGCCGCTCGAGGGCTGCGGCGGACTCGCCTACCTGCAGCGTTTCGTGCCACCACCGAGCGGCGCCGCGCCGGGGACGGGCTTCGACTGGCGGGTGCTGGTGGTGGGCGGGCACGCCGTCACAGCGATGCGGCGGGTCAGCGCGCACTGGATCCACAACGTCGCCCAGGGCGCGCGCTGCGAACCGGCTGCGTTGACGCCCGACCTCGCCGCCCTGGCCGAGCAGGCTGCCGCCACGCTCTCGATGGACTATGCCGGCATCGACCTCATTCCCACGCCCACCGGGCCCCAGGTGCTGGAGGTCAACGGCGTGGCCGCCTGGCAGGGCTTGCAACGGGTGACCGGCTTCAACATCGCGCAGGCGCTGGTCGACGACCTGATCGACCGCCGCTTGGCGCGGGCACGGCGGCCAGTGGCGGTCGATCCTGGGCGGGGCCGCGCGGCCCGTCAGGCCTGACGCTCATTGGGCAGCGCTGGGCGGAAGTCGGCTGAGCACCCAATCCATGGCAGAGCCCTTGACAGCGCGCGTGCGCCACGCCTTCCTGGCTGCCTGCGCACTGGATGTGGCCGTGCGCAAACCCGGCAACGTCAGCGCCCACTCGCCCGGCCACGGCATGCAGGCCGCACAGTTCCTGGCCAGCGCCGAGGCCGCCGCCGGGCCGCTGTTCGCGCTGGGGCGGTCGGTGGGCGAGCGCATCGAGGGCGCGGTCGCCGCCACGCTCGCGGTCGCTGGCTGCAACACCAACCTCGGCATCCTGCTGCTCTGCGCGCCGCTGGCGCGGCTGGCCGATCCGGTGACTGAACACCGCGCCGAACTGGCGGGTGGCTTCGCGCGTGATCTTGTGGGTGGATCCACCGACGGTCTAGCGGTGGGCCCGGCAAGCACGCGAGCGGGTGATCGATTGGATTCACTGGCTGGCGATCACCGAGCCGACCCCGCCGCTTGGCGGGCCGGCCTGGCGCGGGTGCTGGAGGCCCTTGACCGCGACGACGCGGCCGCGGCCTTCCGGGGCATCGCGGCCGCCCATCCTGGCGGCCTGGGTCACAGCGACGCGCAGGACGTCCGCCAGCCCCCGAGCGTGACGCTGAAGCAAGCCATGCTCATCGCCGCGCCGCGCGACCGCATCGCGCAGCAGTACGCGAGCGGTTTCGCCGACCTCTTCGAGGTCGGGCTGCCGATCCTCGCCGCCCACCCAGGGCTGGGCGGCGCCCTGACCCCGGCGGCGGTGCAGGCCGTCTTCCTGGCCTATCTGGGGCGTTGGCCCGACTCACACATTGTCCGAAAGCACGGCACAGCCATGGGACAATTTGTCACGCAAGAGGCAGCCCCCTGGCACACCCGCTCGGCCCGCGGGGAGGCAGTGGACGCAGACCCGGCCTTCGCCGCCTGGGACGAATCCCTGAAGGCACGCGGCCTCAACCCCGGCACCAGCGCCGACCTGACGGTGGCCACCCTGTGCCTGGCCTTGTCCTTGGGGGTTGTGAGGATGGACACGACCGGGTGATTGCGCCCCTGGCATGGAACGTGTAACTTCCGGTTGTGCCGGTCAAGTGACCGGTGCTTTTTTTCAGCCCGCAGAACTGCAAACGGAGACTCACCATGGCAAAAATTGACCGGATGATGGTCGGCGAATCGCTCGTCGGCGACGGCAACGAAGTGGCCCACATCGACCTGCTGATCGGACCGCGCGGCAGCGCTGCCGAGACGGCCTTCGCCAACAGCCTGACGAACAACAAGGACGGCTTCACGTCCCTGCTGGCCGTCGTGGCCCCCAACCTGCTCTGCAAGCCGGCGACCGTGATGTTCAACAAGGTCACGATCAAGGGCGCCAAGCAGGCCGTCCAGATGTTCGGCCCGGCCCAGCGTGGCGTGGCGATGGCCGTGGCCGACTGCGTCGAAGACGGGACCATCCCGGCCGACGAAGCCGACAACCTCTTCATCAGCGTCGGCGTGTTCATCCACTGGATGGCCGAAGACGACAAGAAGATCCAGGACTACAACTACCAGGCCGTCAAGGAGTCGATCAAGCGCGCTGTCGCCGGCTTCCCGAGCGCGCGTGAAGTGGTCGCCCAGAAGGGCACCGCGGCCCACCCGTTCCAGGCCAAGTAAGCACCGGCAGCGCATCTGTCGGGAAACCGGCGTCTGCGCCCAGCCCCAAGCCTCCCGGCGCAAGCCGGGGGGCTTTTTTCATGCCTTCTCAGGGCTTGCCGGCAGGCACCGGACGGCGGCGCTCGATCGCCACGCCCACCGATTCGACATCGTCGAACTTGCGCGGCTTGACCACCACCACGCGCACCCAGTGAGCGCCGAACTCGCCGATCAGGATGTCGGCGATGGTCTGGGCGAAGGATTCCAGCAGCGTCAGCCGGTGCTCCTTCAGGAGCCGCTGGAGGCGCTCGCGCACCACGCCATAGTCGATGGTGTCGCCGATCTGGTCGGTGTCGCAGGCCGGCGGGCGCGGCACGCCGGCCGTGAGATCGATGCGGATCGTCTGCGGGCGGTGCAGTTCGGAGTCGTGGATGCCGATCACCGTCTGGCCGGTGAAGCCTTCGACGAAGATCAGGTCCAGCACCGCGCCCTCGGAGGCCAGGTCGGCAGGGGCGGGGTGCAGGTGCGGGCGGGGGGCGGTCAAGGCAATCTCCTCGGGAGGGGCCGGCGGCCGGAGCCCTCTGATTTGCAAGACCCGAACCATGCCAGATTTTCAAAACCCCGGAGGAAGTGGTCCCCAACGCCCGAGGGCTTGCACGGTCTGGGGAAATCGGCCGGTCGGCGTCAGAATCGGGACGAAATGGTCCTCAGGGGAGACAAGATGAGCGAAGACCCATTGCCCGGCAGTCCGGACCAGGCCGAGGCGCATGCCCAGGCCCATGCGCTGCGCATCCTGGACGCCGTGCGCGAGGGCTCGCGGGTGAGCACCGATGACGCCATGGCGAGCTCCTGGATCCGCTGCCTCCATGAGCACCGGCTGCACCCCGACCATCCGCGCCGCCCGACCGTGGTGGCGGCCGCGGAGCTCACCGACCGGCAGGCCCGGCTGGCCGACGTGATCGGCTGCGCCCGCTACGAGATGAGCACCCTGTACCAGCAGCTGGCCGACACTGAATCGGCGGTGGTGCTGACCGACACCGACGGCGTGATCCTGCACATGGTCTCGTCCCCGGCCTTTGCGGCCGACGTCACCGCGCTGGGCTTCCACGTCGGCGCGGTCTGGAGCGAGGCCGAGGCCGGCACCAATGGCATGGGCACCTGCCTGGTCGCGGCCAGCCCCATCGCGGTCCAGCGCGAGGACCATTTCTTCACGCAGCTGACCTCGCTGACCTGCTCGGCCGTGCCGGTGTTTGACCCGCAGGGCCAGATGGCCGCGGTGCTCGATGTGACCAGCCGCTCCAGCCTGCAGCAGCAGCACTCGCTGGTGCTGCTGGGCATGACCGCGCAGATGATCGAGAACCGCCTGCTGGAGCAGCGCTTTCCGGACGCCCACCTGCTGTATTTCCACAGCCGGCCCGAATTCGTCTACACCCTGCACGAGGGCAAGCTGGCCCTCGACGGCAACGGCCGCATCCTGGCAGGCAACCGCAGCGCGCTGCTGCAGCTCGGGCTGCGCTCGGTGGCCGAGCTGCGCACGCGGCGGCTCGACGAGCTGTTCCAGACCCAGCTCGACACGATCGAGCAGCGCAGCGTGCGCAGCGCCTACCACCCGGTGGTGACCTATGGCGCGCAGGGGGCCAGCCGCTATTTCGTGGTGGCGCGCGCGCCGGCCAGCGAGCTCGAGCTGCTGGGCCTGCCCGCGGCCGCGCCCTTGCCTCCGGGTCACCCCCAGGCAAGGGTCGATGGCGTGCGGGTGGGAGCCCCCCGAACCGAACCCCGGCGCAGCCCGGCGCCACGGACGGTGGTCGTGCCCTCTTTCGGCGACCCGCGGCTGGCCGGACAGCTGCTGACTGCCGCCCGCGCCATCGCGCGCGACATCCCGGTGCTGCTCAACGGCGAGACCGGCACCGGCAAGGAGGTGTTCGCGCGGGCCCTGCACGCGGCCAGTCCCCAGGCCGGCGGGGCGCTTGTGGCGATCAACTGCGCCAGCCTGCCGGAGAACCTGATCGAGGCCGAGCTGTTTGGCTACCGCGCCGGCGCCTTCACGGGTGCCCAGCGCAGCGGGCGGCGCGGCAAGATCGCCGAGGCCGACCGGGGCACCCTCTTCCTCGACGAGATCGGCGACATGCCGCTGGCGCTGCAGGCGCGCCTGCTGCGGGTTCTGGACGAGCGCAAGGTCACGCCGCTCGGCGCCGAGGAGACGGTGGACGTGGACTTCCAGCTGATCAGCGCCAGCCACCGGCCGCTGGCGCGGCTGGTGGCGGAGGGGCGCTTCCGCGAGGACCTTTACTACCGTCTCTGCGGCCTGGAGGTGCTGATCCCGCCGCTGCGCGAGCGCAGCGACCGCCGCGCACTGATCGCCGAGCTGCTGCGTCAGGAATCCAGCGGCAGCGCCAGGCTCTCGACCGAGGCGCTGGCGCTGCTCGAGCGCCACCCCTGGCCGGGCAATGTGAGGCAGCTCAAGCACACGCTGCGCACCGCCCTGGCGCTGGCCGGCGACGACGGCCTGATCGGGCCCGAGCACCTGGCCCCGCTGCGCGGCGGCGGTACGCCCGAAACCGGCACCGCGGCCCAGATCTCCGGAGCCCCGAGCAACGACAATGAGCCCCCGGCACTGCCGCCGCTGAACCCGATCCAGGCCAAGGAGCGCGAGGTGCTGCTGCAGATGCTGGAGCAGTCCCGCTGGAACGTCAGCAAGGTCGCCAAGGCGCTCGATGTCAGCCGAAACACCCTCTACCGCAAGCTCCACCGCCTCCACATCGAGCTCTCCCACCCGGTCAGCTGAAGCCCCCGCGCAGGCGGCGGGCCCCCAGCTGCCCCCCGTGCGCCAGCCCGGCGCGGAGGAGGCGCGGCGCTGGGCCGCCGCACTGGGCGATGACCAGGCCCCCGCCACCGAGGACGCGCCGCGCTCGCGCTTCGCCTGGTGCGTGACCGGCTCAGGCCATTACCTCGAGGAATCGATGGCGCTGGCCGCCCGCCTGCCCGACGTGGACCTCTTCCTCTCCTCGGCCGCCGACGAGGTGCTGCCGCTCTACGGCCTCAAGCTCGAGGACCTGCGGGCGCGCTTCCGGGTGTTTCGCGACAAGAGCGCCAGCGCCGTGCCGGTGGGGCGGCTCTACGCCGAGGCTTACCACACGGTGGTGATCGCGCCGGCCACCAGCAACACGGTCGCCAAGTGCGCCTTCGGCTTCTCGGACACGCTGCCGACCAACATGTTCGCGCAGGCCGGCAAGCTCGGCATTCCCAACCTGGTGTTCGCCTGCGACACCGAGCCGGTGGTCATCACCAAGGCGCCGCGCAGCTCGCAGGAGGAATGGTTCACTCTCAGGCCGCGCAACATCGACCTCGAGAACATCGAGCGACTGCGCGCCATCGACTTCTGCCAGGTGCTGCGCTCGGCGGACGAGCTCGAGGCCGCGCTCGAGGCGCGCCTGAGGGCGCTGTCGCTGGGCTGGGTCGGGCCACAGGGCCGCTGAGACGCCCGACCCTCCCGCCGACCGCCCATGGAACATCTGCTCTTCCTCACCGGCCGACTGGCGCAGCCGGGCCTGGAGCGCGTGCTGGCCGGCATCGCGCCGCCGGCCTTCACCTGGGAGGTGCGCGAGATCGGTCTGCAGGTGGCCGCCCTGATGACCGCCGACATGGTGCGCCGGCGCCTCTCACCCGAGGACCTGGCCGGCGCGTCGGGCCGGCGCCCCGACCGGCTCATCCTGCCCGGCCGCTGCCGCGGCGACGTGGAGGCCCTGGCCAGCCACTACGGCATCCCGGTGCAGCGCGGACCCGAGGAGATGAAGGACCTGCCGCGCTTCTTCAACCGCGCGGCCCAGCCCATCGACTTCGACGAGTACGAGGTCGCGATCTTCGCGGAGATCGTGGACGCGGCACGCCTCACGGTGGACCAGATCGTCGAGCGCGCCCGCCTCTTGAAGGCCGACGGCGCCGACGTGATCGATCTGGGCGGCCTGCCGGCCACGCCCTTTGACCACCTCGAAGACAGCGTGCGCGCCCTCAAGGCCGAGGGCTTCACGGTCAGCGTCGACTCCATGAGCCCGGACGAGCTGCTGCGCGGCGGCCGCGCCGGCTGCGACTACCTGCTGAGCCTGAAGATCGACACGCTCTGGATCGCCGACGAGGTGGCCGCCGTGCCGGTGCTGATTGCGCGCTCCCAGACCGAGCTCGGCACGCTCTTCGAGGCCATCGACGCGATGGAGGCGCGTGGCCGGCCCTACCTGGCCGACCCCATCCTCGACCCCATCCCCTTCGGCTTCACCGCCTCGCTGGCGCGCTACCACGCGCTGCGCGAGCGCTACCCCGAGGCGCCGATCATGATGGGCGTGGGCAACCTCACCGAGCTCACCGAGGCCGACACCAGCGGCATCAACGCGCTGCTGTTTGGCGCCTGCGCCGAGCTCGACGTGGCCGCCGTGCTGACCACGCAGGTCAGCGGACACGCGCGGCGCGCGGTGCGCGAGGCCGACGTCGCCCGCCGCATCATGCACGCCGCCAAGCGCCACGCCACGCTGCCCAAGGGCCTGGGCGGTCTGGGCGCGGCGCTGATGACCACCCATGCCAAGCACCCCTTCCCCGACACGCCCGCCGAGATCGCCGCCACGGCAGCCGGCGTGCGCGACCCCAACTTCCGGGTGCAGGTCTCGGCCGAGGGCATCCATGTCTACAACCGCGACGGCCTGCGCCTGGAGCGCGACGCTTTCAAGCTCTGGCCGCAACTGGGCCTGGAGGGCGACGCCGCCCACGCCTTCTACATGGGGGTGGAGCTGGCACGCGCCGAGATTGCCTGGCAGCTGGGCAAGCGCTATGTGCAGGACCAACCACTGGACTGGGGCGTGGCCGCCGACACCCGCCGCGAGGACCTGGACCGCTGGTGCGCACCGGGCGCCACGCTGACCCACCGCAAGCCCGCGCCGGCCGCAGAGCCGTCCTCCGAGGCACCCACCAACGCCCTGACCAACGCCCCCAACGATCGCCCCGCCGAAGACACATGACGCCGATGAACGACGAGATCTTCGAGGCCGTGATCACCAGCCTGGACGCGGCCGGCCGCCCGCATGTGGCGCCCTTCGGCGTGCGCTACCGCGGCGAGCAGGTCGTGCTGATGCCCTTCAAGCCCAGCACCACGCTGGCCAACCTGCGGGCCAGCGGCCATGCGGTGCTCAACCTCACCACCGACACCCGCGTCTTCGCCAGCGCCGTGTGCGCACGCTGGCTTGGCGCCCGCCCGCTGGCCGATGGC
>CAISYQ010000230.1 GCA_903889735.1 uncultured Methylibium sp. | reverse complement strand
CCCATGCCCCGGTCGGCATGGCGTGTAGCAAGACTCTGATTGCGTTTTCGCGGCCCCTGCCCATCGGCCGCGGACGCCCACGACCAGAACCTTGAAATCCTTCTCCGGCGTGTCGCGGGGCAGGGATTTGACCGACATCACAGATGACCGCTGAACTGAGGCTCGAGCTCCAGGCCGATATGACCGACCCGCAGAAGGCCGACCCGCAGAAGGCCGACCTGCAGAAGGCCGACGATGCGTTGGCCAGCATGGCGACCTCAGCGGGCCGCCCGCCCGTAGAGCCGGGTGAGCTCGGCCAGACGCTGGCCGTGCCAGGGGTGGACCTGGACCCAGTCGAAGCGCCAGCGCCACCAGCCTTCGCTGGCGCCGGGCAGGTTCATGCGGCAGTCGCTGGGCAGGCCCAGGATGTCTTGCAGGGGGTGCACCACGGTGTCGGCCACCGAGGCCGCCGCCGCGCGCATCAGGGCCCAGGCGATGTCGTGGCCGTCGGTGGCCAGGTAGGCGCGGGCGTGGTGGCGCTCGTGCTCGCTGGCGCCGGCCCACCATCCCAGGCTGGTGTCGTTGTCGTGGGTGCCGGTGTAGACCACGCTGTCGGGGCTGTGGTTGTGCGGCAGGTAGCGGTCCTGGGCGTCGCCCGCGAAGGCGAACTGCAGGATGCGCATGCCCGGGAAGCCCAGCGCGTGGCGCAGCGCGTCCACATCCGGGGTGATCACGCCCAGGTCCTCGGCGATGATGGGCAGCGGCCCGAGGGCGGCGCGCACCGCCTCGAACAGCGCCGCGCCCGGCCCGGGCACCCAGCGGCCATGGACGGCCGTGGGCTCATCGGCCGGGATCTCCCAGTGGGCCGCGAAGGCCCGGAAATGGTCGATGCGCAGCAGGTCCACCATCTCGAAGCTGCGGCGGATGCGCTGCACCCACCAGGCATAGCCCTCGGCGGCATGGGCGTCCCAGCGGTACAGCGGGTTGCCCCAGCGCTGGCCGGTGGCGCTGAAGTAATCGGGCGGCACGCCGGCCACCACGGTGGGGCGGCCGCTGGCGTCGAGCTCGAACAGTTCCTGCCGCGCCCAGACCTCGGCGCTCTGGTGGGCGATGAAGATGGGCGCATCGCCGATCAGGCGCACGCCGCGCGCGTGGGCGTGGGCCCGCAGCGCCGCCCATTGCCGGTAGAAGCACCACTGGCAGAAGCGCCAGAAGGCCATCCGCGACGCATGCCGCCGTGCGGCCTCGGCCAGCGCGGTGGGTGTGCGCCGGGCGAGACCTGGCTCCCACGTGGTCCAGTCGGCCCAGCCCTGGGCCTCGCACAGGGCCATGAAGAGCGCATGGTCGGGCAGCCAGTCGGCATGACGGGCGCAGAAGTTGGCCAGGTCCTCGCGCTCACCGGGCGTGGCGCGGGCCTCGAAGCCGCGGGCCGCCTCGGCCAGGCGCTCCATGCGCCAGGGCACCAGGGCGGCGAAGTCGATGCGCAGCGGATCGCCAGGCGGCGGTGCGGCCAGGGCCGCCTCGGGCAGCCAGCCGCGCTGCGCCAGTTCGGCCAGGTCGATCAGCAGCACGTTGCCGGCGAAGGCCGAGCTGCTCATGTAGGGCGAGTTGCCGGGCCCGATGCCACCCAGCGGCAGCATCTGCCACAGGCTCTGCCCGGCACCCTGCAGCCAGTCCACGAAGTGGT
>CAISYQ010000229.1 GCA_903889735.1 uncultured Methylibium sp. | reverse complement strand
CCTTGGGCTGGGAAACCGGGGGGCGTGTCCGCGGAGGCGGTTTCAGGATTCGAGGGCATGGCGTCGTTCAAGACGGAGGGATGGATCCGGCGGGTGGCGCGTGTGCGGACTGTATTTAATAAGACAGTTTTGTGCAATTCTGATGTTTTATCGTCTTAATTGCTACAACTCTGCGGATTCAGTGAGGGCGTTTCCTGCCATGTTGCGCGTCGCCAGGGGCGGGTTGGGCCGCTTCTGCGCACTCGGAGCTGGTTGACGGGTGTCCATGCTCAGGGTCTTCCCTTAAAGCGGGCACAGCGGGCCGTTGCTGGCATGGAGTTCGCGTTATGTCATCGGAGCGCATCCCGGCAACGGTTTTTTGGGCATCCCACTGACGCCTCAGGCCGGCCGGTTGCCACCGAAGACCTCACCGACTTTCATCGACCCCAGGCTGCGGCCGGGGGCCTGCACAGGAGTCCGCCATGGCGGTACTGGCGTTTCCCCGTTCCACCGATCCCTCCACCTGCTATGTCCGGCTGCGGCAGCTGCGCAGCGACGGGTTCGTGGAGTTTGACTTCTCCATGGGCGACCCCGATCTGTCGGTCGACCTGATCCTGCCGCAGGCCGCCTATGAGGAGTTCTGCCTCACCCACCGGGTGCGCCACCTGACGCCCGAGCAGGGTGCCGTGATCGACGCCGACCAGGCCAAGTGGCGCTACGGTCAGCCCGGCCTGACCGAGTAGGTGCGCCCGGCCCTTCCGCGCCGTCCCGCCTGAGATCCGCACCCCCGCCGCCTTACCCGAAAGAAGCGCATGACCGTCGAAATCCGCACCCTGAACGTCAAGCCGCTGCGCCACACCTACGGCCACATCGCGCGGCGCTTCGGCGACAAGCCCGCCACCCGCTACCAGGAGGCCACCTACGACGTGCAGTCCGAGGTGAACCATCACTACAAACCCTTGTGGGACCCCGAGCACGACCTCTACGACAAGCGCCGTACGGCCCTCGAGATGAAGGACTGGTACGCCCTCAAGGACCCGCGGCAGTTCTACTACGGCAGCTACACCACCACCCGTGCCAAGCAGCAGGAGGCGTTGGATCGGCAGATGGACTTCGCCGAGAAGCGCGGCCTGCTGCGCGACCTGCCCGAGGCGGCCCGTCACGACATCGTCTCCTTCCTCGTGCCCCTGCGCCACTACGAGTGGGGCGCGAACATGAACCTCAGCCACATCGCCGCCTACGGCTGGGGCACGGCCATCACCCAGGCCGGGATCATGGGCGCCGCCGACCGCCTGGGCCTGGCGCAGCACCTCTCGCGCATCGGCCTGCTGGCGGATGGCAATTCCGGCCAGTCGCTGGCTCCGGCCAAGCGGGAATGGACCGACGCGCCTGCCTGGCAGGGCCTGCGGCGCCAGATGGAGACGATGTTCGTCACCCGCGACTGGTTCGAACTGCTGGTGGCGCAGACGCTGGTCACCGACGGGTTGCTTTTCCCGCTGTTCTACCAGCGCTTCGACGCTCACCTCGCGCGCCGCTACGGCCCGGGCCTGGCCACGGTGGTGGACTTCCTGAGCCGCTGGCACGACGAGACCAACCGCTGGGTGGATGCGGTCATCAAGACCGCGGTTGCCGAAAGCCCGGAGAACGCCGCCCGGATCCAGGGTTGGGTGGCCCATTGGCGCCACAGCAGCCTGGCCGCCCTGGCCCCGCTGGCCGAGGCCATGCTGGGTGAGGCGGACGGCCCGGCCGCGCTCGCCAGCGTGGATGCCGACTTCGGTGCGCGCCTGACCCGGCTGGGTCTGGCCGCCTGAAGCCCCACCGACGCACGCGCCCGGAATCCCATGAGCAGCATCAGCCAGCAACCTGTGTTCATCGCCCTGCAGGCGAACAACGACACCCTGTCCATCATCGACGCCATCCTGGCGGACAACCCGCAGGCGGTGCTCCACGAGTACCCGGCGATGGTCAAGATCGACGCCCCCGGCCGCCTGGTCATCAAGCGGGCCTCGATCGAGGAGCGCGTGGGCCGAGATTTCGACCTGCGCGAGGTGCAGATCAACCTGATCTCGCTGGCCGGCGAGGTCGACGAGACCGAAGACGAATTCACCCTTCAATGGAAAAGCGCCTGAGCGCCGAGGAGCCCCCCATGAGCGAATCACAGACCCCCGCCACCACCGCCCGCAAGCTCAGCCTCAAGGAGAACTACGCGCTGCTCACCCGCGACCTGGGGTGGGAGCCGAGCTACCAGCCCGAGGGCGAGATCTTCCGCTCCACCGACTTCGAGGGCATCAAGATCCACGACTGGGAGAAGTGGGAAGACCCCTTCCGCCTGACCATGGACGCCTACTGGAAGTACCAGGGCGAGAAGGAGAAGAAGCTCTACGCGATCATCGACGCCTTCCAGCAGAACAACGGCCAGTTCAACGTCACCGATGCGCGCTACCTGCAGGCGCTGAAGATCTTCATCAGCGGCTTCACTGGGCTGGAGTACGCCTCGCACCGTGGCTTCAACATCCTCGCGCGTGAGCTGCCTGGCGTGAGCCCGCGCATCGCCGCACAGATGCAGTCGCTCGACGAACTGCGCCACGCGCAGACCCAGATCCATGCCATGAGCCAGTACAACAAGTACTTCGCCGGCATGAGCGAGTTCCCGTACATGTTCGACCGGGCCTGGTACCTGTCGATCCCGAAATCCTTCTTCGAGGACGCGATCACCTCCGGGCCGTTCGAGTTCGTGACCGCGATCTCGTTCGCCTTCGAGTACGTGCTGACCAACCTGGCCTTCATGCCCTGGATGTCGGGCGCGGCCTACAACGGCGACATGTCCACCGTGTCCTTCGGCTTCTCGGCGCAGTCCGACGAGGCCCGCCACATGACGCTGGGCATCGAGGTGATCAAGTTCCTGCTCGAGCAGGACCCGGCCAACGTGCCCATCGTGCAGGGCTGGATCGACAAGTGGTTCTGGCGCGGCTACCGCCTGCTGTCGCTGCTGGCGGCGATGATGGACTACATGCTGCCCAAGCGCGTGATGAGCTGGGCCGAGGCCTGGGAGATCTACTTCGAGCAGAACGGCGGCGCCCTGTTCGCCGACCTGGCCCGCTACGGCATCCGCATGCCCAAGCACTGGGAGGTCACCGTCAAGGAGAAGGGCCACATCAGCCACCAGCTCTGGAGCACGCTGTACCAGTTCCGCCATGCCGCGGGCTTCCCGCTGTGGCTGCCCACTGACGAGGAGATGGACTGGATGTCGGCCAAGTACCCCGACACCTTCGACAAGTACTACCGCCCGCGCTACCTGCACTGGCGCGAGATGGAGGCCCAGGGCAAGCCCTTCGTCAACGCCACGCTGCCGCAGCTGTGCCAGGTGTGCCAGTGGCCGCTGCTGTTCTGCGAGCCGGACGACCCGACCCAGATCTGCTACCGCGAGGAAAGCTACCTGGGCGACAAGTTCCACATGTGCTCCGACGGCTGTCGCGACGTCTTCTGCAACGAACCCGAGAAGTTCGTCCACGCCCACCTGCCGGTGCCGCAGATCTACCAGGGCAACTACTTCAACCCCGGCGTGGACCCGACCTCGCCCGACTTCAACCCGCTGGTGGAGGCGCTGAAGTACATGGGCATCAATCCTGGCGTGGACGGTGGCGACTTCGCCACCCATGTGGATGCCTTCAACTGGGTGCGCTGGACCCACAAGCCGGCCAACATCCACGCGCCCGACGCCACCCCGGCGCCCGCCGAGCCGATCGACGCCGCGCCCACCCGCAAGAGCGCTTGAGGAGTCCCGCATGAGCGTCAAAGCCATCCGTGCCGATTACCACGGCGACATGAAGGACTCCGTGGACAAGTTTCACGGCAACCAGCTGCTCAGCATTGGCTGGGACCGCCACCTGATGTATGCCACGCCGGCCTGCATCCCGGTCCCGCCGGCCATGCCTTTCAGCGTGCTGGTCGGGCAGGTGCTGCCCACGCTGTTCGGCCAGCATCCGCAGTTCGCACAGATCGATTGGGAGCAGGTCGAGTGGCTGCGGGGCGGCGAGCCTTTCGTGCCGGCAATGGACCAGAGCCTGGCCGACAACGGCCTGGGCCACAAGTCCTTGATCCGCTTCCGCACGCCCGGCCTCGACGGCCTGCACGGCGCGCATTTCTGACCCCACCGCCAAGACGGCTGGCTGCCACCGGCGCCGAGCGGGTGCGCGGCCGGTTCTTGCGGTTGCTGTGAGCTTGGGGCCGAGCCGGCTACTTCGCCGCCGTCCCGACCATGAAGTCGACGATCTCGGCGCGCAGCGCAGCGTCGTCCATGAAGTAGGTCATCAGCGTGTCGGGAGCGACCTGCTGGGTGTCGGTGAGCCAGGCGTCGAGCAGCTCGCGGGTCCAGACCTTGCCGGCCAGTGCCTTCCTGAATCCCGCCGAGTAGGCGAAGCCGCGCGCCTTGCCGGCCTCGCGACCGATCAGGCCGTGCAGGTTGGGGCCCTGCCCGTTGGGGCCGCCGGCCTGGAAGCTGTGGCAGTCGGCGCAGCTGCTGCGGACCAGCGCGGGCAGTGCGGCGGCTGGCTGGGCCGAAGCTGTGCCCGCCGTGAACGCGGCCGAGGTGGTGACCCACGCCGTCACAGCCCACGCGGCGGCAGTGCGGCGGCCCCCCGCGAGGCCGCCAGGACCGACAAGGCCAGCCCGGTCGGC
Source organism: uncultured Methylibium sp. (assembly GCA_903889735.1). Classification (GTDB taxonomy): domain Bacteria; phylum Pseudomonadota; class Gammaproteobacteria; order Burkholderiales; family Burkholderiaceae_C; genus Methylibium. The sequence goes on along the minus strand of CAISYQ010000229.1, from coordinate 4,207 downwards.
CACCGACCGGCTCCTCATGCCGAGGCCTTGGCCGGCTCCTGCTGCAGCGCGTTCGCCGCCCGGTAGGCAAAGGTCAGGATGGGGCCGAGCGTGGCGCCGCCGGCCCAGTAGGCTGGCCCGGAGGCCGAGGCCACGCAGTTGCCCACGCCGTAAAGGCCGGGGATGGGACGGCCCGCCACGTCGAGCACGCGCGAATCGGTGTCGGTGCGCGGCCCGCCCTTGGTGTCCAGGCTGCCCGGGCCCATCAAGGTGGCGTAGAAGGGGCCCTTCTCGCTGATCGGCGTCATGGTGTTGTTCTTCTTGCCCGCCACCGCCTTGAAGGGGCCGTTGAACATCAGCTCCACCGGGCGCTCGCCACGGTGGAAATCGAGGTCTTTGCCGCTGCGGGCAAAGCCGTTGTAGCGCTTGATGGTGTCTTCCAGGTTGCCGGCGAATTCGGGCGCCAGCTGGTAGTTGACCTGGTCGCGCAGCGTCTGCAGCCGCGCGGCGATGTTCTTGGCCAGTTCGGTGCGGGTGGCGCCCTTGATCACATGGGCGTCGTCCTGCCCCTCGGGCACGATGAAGGAGCCGTAGTTGGGCTGGTTGCAGTGGTCCTGGGCCTGCTGGTCCCAGATGGCGATCAGCACCGAGTTGGGAAACTCCTGCCGCGGTCCGTCCCAGGCCCAGAAGGCGCGGGTGATCTCGTTGTACTGGAGCTTCTCGTTGACGACGCGCCGGCCGTGCTTGTTGACGAAGATCATCGAGTCGCCCGAGCAGGAGAAGCTGCCCCACAGAGAACCCTCCTGGGACAACGCCTTCTCCAGCACCACCGGGCAGTTCCAGGCGTGGTTCATGTTGGCCAGGTCCACGCCCAGCGGGCTGGCAATGCGCAGGAAATCGCCCTCGTTCGAATTGGCCGCGCAGCCGCCGACGATGGCGCCGCCCAGGTGGTCGCGGCGCAAGGTCTTGTCGTGGGTGAAACCGCCCGAGGCGAACACCACCGCCTTGCGGGCACGCAGGCGCGTCGTGCTGCCGTTGGCCTGGGTGGCCTCGACGCCGATCACCGCACCCGCGGCGTTGCGGATGAGCTGGGTGACGCGGTGCGAGGTCTTGATGGGGATGCCATCACGGCGCGCCGCGGCGGTCATGAAGCGGATCGCCACCTTGCCGCCGTTGTAGGGCTCGGCGCCCTCGGGCATCAACACGCGGCCGCGCGGGGCCTTGTTCTCGGGCAGCTCGGCCCAGTAATCGACCACCGCCATCGGATGCTGGTAGGGCAGGGCGCCTTTGTCATGGAGCAGCTGCGCGGCGCTGCCGGCGGTGTCGTAGAAGGCCTCGCACATGGCGTACTGCCAGTCGCTCAGGCCGAGCTTGGGCAGACTGGGGCTGTAGAGCAGGGGGGCCGAGAGCCGCGCCACCAGCTTCATGAAATCGGGCTTGGGGTCGGCGATGCCGGCCTTCTGCATGGCCGCGTTGTTGGGCATCCAGTACCAGAAGCCCGACTTCGCGGTGGTGCCGCCGATGCTGCCGGCCTTCTCGAGCACGACCACCTCGTTGCCCTGCCAGCGCGAGAAGAGCGCCGTGCCCAGGCCGCCCGCGCCGCTGCCCACCACCACCACATCGAACTCGGCATCGAAGCGCGGCTCGCTCGCTGCTGCAGCTGCCCCGGGGCCCACCGCGGCCAGCGCACCCGCCGCTGCCGCGCCGGCACGGCCGATGAAACCGCGACGACCGATCGCCACCGCGCCGGTCTGGTCCTGGTCCGTCGTTCCGTCGCCCTGTTGACCGCCGTCGTTCATGTTGCTCGCTCCGCTCATGTCAGCACCGTCAGGAAGGACTCGCGCGGCGTGTTGTCCTGCGCGAACTGGGCATGGCCGAGGTCGTCGGTGTTCCAGGTCAGCGTGGGGGTGTCGGGGTAATGGACATAGCCGCCCGCGAACACCTCGTTGCGGTTGCCCGAGGGGTCGAAGAAATAGATGGTCGCGCCGCGCGTGATGCCGTGGCGGTTGGGGCTGACCTCCACCGGGATGCGGTGCTTGCCGATCATGTCGGCGGCGTGCACCAGGTCATTCACCGACTCCAGCAGGAAGGACACATGGTGGAAGCGGTTGGGCACCGGCTGGAGCACGAAGGCGATGTCGTGCGGCTTGGTCGAGCAACTGACGAACAGCGCTAGCGACATGCCGGACTCGGTTTCGATCAGGCGCTCGGTGAGGTCGAAGTCGAACACCTCCTGGAACAGGCGGGCGTTCTCGTCGATGTTCACCCCGCCCAGCAGGGTGTGGTCGAGCCGGTTGATGCGCAGGCCGCGGATCACGCCTTCATCGGGTGTGGTGCCGGGGTTGAGCGTGCCCAGGGTGTTGCCGATCTGCTCCTTCTCGGCATAGAGGTGCATGGTGTGGCCGCTGGGCAGGACGAACTGCAGGCGCCGCCCGCTCTTGGGGTAAATGCCCGCGGCGATGTGCGTGACCGGCAGGCCGAAGGCCTCGATCCGGGGCGCCAGTGCGGTGAGCGTGGCGTCGTCGTAGACCTTGAACGCGAAGTGGTCCATGCCGGCCCGGTCGGACGGGTTGAGCACGATGCTGTGGTGGTCATGCTCGTCCCAGGCCTTGAAGTAGACCTTGCCCTCGGCATCGGTCATGACCTCGTGCAGGCCCAGGTGGTCGCCGTAGTGGCGGCGCGCGGCCGCCATGTCCAGCACGCGGATGCAGACCTCACCCAATCGCAGTACGCCTCGAAGTGCCATGCTTGTCTCCTGTTGTTGGTCTTGATTGAACCCTAGCGTCGCCGCGGGGCGGACCCCGCTCGCGTCACGTCATTTCATCGCGTCGGCGGCGCTCTCGGCGCCCACCCACTTGCGCAGTGTGGCCTGATGGTGGCGGATCATGAATTCGCCGTCCTGCAGGATCATCTCCTTGCGCGCCCCCGACTCCAGCCCGCGCTGGATGCGCTCGCAGTTGGTCACGTCCTCCAGCACCACCTCGCACCAGCGCGCCGCGTAATGCTCGAGCTGCAGGCGGTGGCGCACCGAGCTGGCCTTGGGGATGCAGATGCGCAGGATCCAGTGCGTGCGGTCGCGCGCCAGCGGCCAGAACTCATGCGTCCAGTAGCCGCCGGTGGAGAAATCAATGTTGAAGTTGGGGAAGATCGAGGTCACGTCGGCCGACCACCAGGGCGCCTTGGTCGGGTTGACCGCGGGGTGGGCGCGCAGCTTCAGGACCTCCTCGTTGACGTCGCTGCCCAGCAGGCCGCCGGTGTCGACCTTGCAGGCCAGGCGCTCCACATGCGACTGCGGCGGGGTCACGTACTCGGGGTTGCCGAAGGCCGACCAGGAGCTGTGCAGCCCGAAGGTGTCGCCGCTGAGCGGGCGCGCGTACTTGTTGTCCTGCGGGTGCGAGAAGCCCGGCGCCAGCGTGTTGGGGTGGATCGCCTGCACGTGGTACGCCTCGGCGAAGGCGTCCATGATGAGCTTCCAGTTGGCGTTGAACTTGGCCTCGATGATCAGGATCTCGTGGTCCTTGCCGAAGGGCACGCCCGCGAAGGCCTTGCCGTAGGGCCCCAGGAACTCCTCCAGGCTCACTTCGGGCTTGGACTGAAGGTTGATGAAGATCCAGCCCTCCCACAGACCGGTGGCGATCGGCGTGAGGCCGCATTGCTTCTTGTCGAGGTCAAAGAAGTTCTGCTGGTCGGGCACGCCGATCAGCTCGCCGCTGCTCTGGTAGGTCCAGCCGTGGTAGTCGCAGCGCAGGCGCTGGCTCTTGCCGCAGGCGGTGGGCACGACCAGGTTGCCGCGGTGCGCGCAGACGTTGTGGAAGGCCTGGATCTTGTCGTTCTGGTTGCGCGTGACCAGCACCGAGGCCTTGCAGACCGCCACCTCCTTGACGAAGTAGCTGTGGATCTCGGGCAGCTGGTCGACCCGGCCCATGCACAGCCAGGCGCGGCCGAAGACACGCTGGCGCTCCAGCTCAAAGAATTCGGGCGAGACGTAGGAGTCGATCGGCACCGGGCCGGTGTCCAGACCTGCCTTGCGGGTAAAGCTCTCGGTGGCGCCGTACTTGGGGGTCGTGACCCCGATCACCATGTCGTTCATGACGGGGTCTCCGTGGCGTAGTGGCCGGTGTGTTCGGCGCGGCGCGGGCCGCTGCCGCCGGTGCCGCCGCCGTGCGGCCAGGGGCCCTGGCTGACCTGCAGGTCATCGCGCAGAGCGGCATGGGCGGCGCGCGGCTGG
>CAISYQ010000228.1 GCA_903889735.1 uncultured Methylibium sp. | reverse complement strand
TATAGACGGCAAACGTCAGACCCACGAACTGCGGCAGGATGGTGGAGCGACGCGACCAGATCTTGATCACTTCGTTCTTGCCGCTGGCTTTCGCCTTTTCGGCCTTCGTGAACAGGTAACCGTCTACGAACGGGCCCTTCCAGAGTGAACGTGCCATGGATTAGCGCCCTTTCTTCGCGTGACGCGACCGGACAATGAGTTTGTCCGAACCTTTGGCCTTGCGGGTCTTGTTACCCTTGGTGCCCTTGCCCCACGGTGTCACCGGATGACGGCCACCAGAGGTACGACCTTCACCACCACCATGCGGGTGGTCGATCGGGTTCATGGCCACGCCGCGAACCGTCGGGCGAACGCCCAGGTGACGCATGCGGCCTGCTTTGCCGAAGTTCTGGTTGCTGTTGTCGGGGTTCGACACGGCACCGATGGTGGCCATGCATTCCTGACGCACCATCCGCAACTCGCCCGAGGACAGGCGGATCTGAGCGTAGCCACCGTCACGGCCAACGAACTGGGCATAGGTGCCGGCAGCGCGGGCCAACTGGCCGCCCTTGCCTGCCTTCAGCTCGACGTTGTGGACGATCGCGCCGATCGGCATGCCCGAGAACGGCATCGCGTTGCCCGGCTTGACGTCAACCTTGGCGCCAGCAATCACGCTGTCGCCAATCGCCAGACGCTGCGGGGCCAGGATATAGGCCTGCTCGCCATCGGCATATTTGATCAAGGCGATAAAGGCGGTGCGGTTGGGATCATATTCGATCCGCTCGACCACAGCGGCCATATCGAATTTCGTGCGCCTGAAATCAACGACACGGTAAAGACGCTTGGCGCCCCCACCCTTGTGCCACATCGTGATGCGTCCGGTATTGTTACGACCGCCCGTCTTGATCAAACCCTCAGTAAGGGATTTGACCGGACGGCCCTTCCACAATTCCGAACGGTCGATCAGAACCAACCCACGTTGGCCAGGCGTCGTCGGCTTATACGACTTGAGTGCCATGCTTTCTGTCTTCCGTCAGCTTAAGGACCGATATCTGGTCCGGTGAAGGGCTCCGCAGATCCCCGAATTTCCAAAAATCCACGGCCCCGGATAAACCGGGGCCGCCAGATTCGTGGCCTTCTATCAAAGGCCCGTGGTGACGTCGATGGTGTTTCCGGCCTCGAGCGTCACATAGGCTTTCTTCTTGTCCGACCGGACGCCGGGGCGACCGCGGAATTTCTTGGTCTTGCCTTTGGTGATGGTGGTGTTCACCGCCTTCACCTTGACGCCGAAAACGGCTTCGACCGCTTCCTTGATCATCGGCTTGGTGGCATCCATCGCCACATGGAAGACGACCGCGTTCGCCTCGGAGGCCATGGTTGCCTTCTCGGTGATGATCGGCTTCTTGATCACGTCGTAATGTTCGGGTTTCACGCTCATTTCAGACGTGCCTCCAAAGCTTCGAGACCCGCTTTGGTGATCACGAGCTGATCACGCTTGAGGATATCGTAAACGTTAGCGCCGATGCAGGGCAGCACATCGATGGTTTCGATGTTGCGCGCCGCCTTGGCGAAGTTTTCGTTGATCTCGGCACCGTCGATGATCAGGACGCGCTTCCAGCCCAGCTCGCGTGCGGCTTTCGCCAGGTTCGCGGTCTTGGCATCGGCCATGGTGGCCGCATCCAGGATGATCAGCTCGCCTGCTGCGGCCTTGGCTGACAGCGCATGCTTCAGACCCAGCGCCCGGAACTTCTTGGGCAGGTCATGGGCGTGGCTGCGCGGGGTCGGGCCCTTGACGACACCGCCGTGGCGGAAGATCGGGGCTTTCTTGGACCCGTGACGTGCGCCGCCGGTGCCTTTCTGCTTGTAGATCTTCTTGGTCGAATAGGACACCTCGGCGCGGGTCAGCGTCGAATGGGTGCCGGCCTGGGCTTTCGCCCGCTGCCAGCGCACCACCCGGTGCAGAATGTCGGCGCGTGGCTCCAGCCCGAAGATCGCGTCGTCGAGATCGACCGAGCCTGCTTTGCCGGCGTCCAGCTTGATTACGTCAAGTTTCATGCTTCACCCCCTTCGACCGGCGCTTCCACAGCCGGAGCTGCGGCAGCACCGACGGCTGCACGGATCGCCGCAGGCAGCGGCAGATCGGCAGGAGCCGCTTTCTTGACCGCGTCCTTGATCGTGACCCAGCCGCCCTTGGAACCGGGGACCGCGCCCTTGACCATGATCAGACCACGGTCGGCATCCGTCCGGACGACTTCCAGGTTCTGCGTGGTGACGCGGACCGAGCCAAGATGACCCGCCATTTTCTTGCCCTTGAACACCTTGCCAGGATCCTGGCACTGGCCCGTGGACCCGTGCGAGCGGTGCGAGACCGACACACCATGCGACGCCCGAAGGCCGCCGAAGTTGTGCCGCTTCATCGCGCCCTGGAAACCCTTGCCGACCGAGGTT
>CAISYQ010000227.1 GCA_903889735.1 uncultured Methylibium sp. | reverse complement strand
GGTTGCCCTTGGCGTCGCGCAAGGTGTCGTGGTTGAGCATGAAGAAAGCATCGACCGTCTTCGAAAGCTCGAGCGAGCGCGCCTTGAATTCGTCCAGCGAATTGGTCAGGACCTTGTCCACCAGCTTGAGCGGCAGGCTGCCGCGCTGCGCGAGCTGCTCGATCATCTTGGCGTTGGGCCGGGACGACTCAGAGTCGCAGCCCAAGATGGCGAAGGTCTTGGCCTGGGGCACCAGGCGCTTGAGCAGGTCCAGGCTTTCCTTGTGGTAGCCGGACTGCCACACGCCGGTGATGTTGCGGCCGGGCGCGTCCATGCTGTCGACCAGGCCGTATTTCAGCGGCAGGCCATTGATGCCCCAGAACACCACCGGGGTCTTGGAGTCGAGCATCTGGCCACCGACGTACTTGGCCGCGTTGTCGTCGCCCAGCAGCACCACGTCGGGCTTGAAGGCCCGGATCGCCACCATGATGCGGGCGGTGGCGCCGGCCATGTCGGGGCGACTGTCCTTGCGCTTGGTGTCCATCCAGTCCTTGCGGACGATGACCTTGGCGTTCTCGACGAAATCGTCCTGCTCCAGCGTGCGCACCTGCGCGTCGCTGTCGAGGTAGCCGAACTTGCGCAGCGCGGCGCTGACCCCGCGCTGGGTCGACTGCGACCAGATGTAGGCCTTGTGGTAACTGCTGACGATGAAGATGCGCTTCTTGCCCTGAAGCGGTGCCTGGGCCCAGGCGCCGGGCGAGCAGGCAGACAGTGTCAGCAAGGCCGTGGCGGCCCGGCGGTTGATCAGTGACATCTTGTTTTCCCTTCACGCCCTGTGGCGGCGCCCAGCCCTAGACCTTGCGCCGGGTCTGCCATTTCTTGTAGATCTCGTTCACCTGGCCCGAATACAGGTCCAGCGAGGCCTCGGGGCTGAGGCGGCCCGAGGCCGCATCGGCGAACATCCGCGGCACGATCCATTCCTTCCAGATCTCGTCGACCGCGCCGTTGGCATAGCCGGGGTAGCCGACGCCGACGGTCCACTTGTTGGCGTCCGAAAAGATGGCGTACTTGTCGACGGGCGTGGCCTTGGGGTCGTTGGCGATCAGCTGTTGCAGGTCGGGCACGAGCTGCGGGAAGGTGGGGAAGTTGTAGAAACCGCTGGCAAGGAAGGCTTCGCGCGACTGTCCGGCCAGATCGACCAGGAACTTCTTCGCGCCGTCGATGTTGCGGGCGAAGTTCCAGATCACGTAGGCGTTCATCAGGTGCATGACGCCGATCTGACCCGCCGGCCCCCGGGCCGGGCGGGCGAGCAGGATCTTGCTGGCCACCGGGATCTTCTCGTTCTCGCCGGTTCGGGTGACGGAGATGGCGTTGAGCGTCAGGGAGCCCTTGCCGGCTAGCATCAGCCGGTTGTTGGAGGAGGCGTCCCAGGAGAAGATCTCGTCGGTCATGGTCTCCGTGTAGAGCGCCTTGGCGTACTTCAACGCGTCGAGCGTGTTGCGCGACTTCAGGCTGGGCCGACCCTCGGCGTCCTGCACGCCGCCACCGAAGGCCAGCAGCATGGAGCGCAGCGCCATGCTGCTGTCGAGTTCGTTGGACATGCCGATGCCGACCGGGATGCCGTGCTTGTCCTTGATCTTGCGGCCGCCCTCGCGGATGGCGTCCCAGGTGTCGGGCTTGACGCCGACATCGTCCCAGAGATCCTGGCGGTAGTTGACCGGGTCGGGCACATAACTGTCGGAGAAGCCGAAGTACTTCTTCGTGACCGGGTTGTAGGTGCTCTTGATGGCGATCTCGAGCGGCTTGCCGTATTTCTTCTCGCACTCGGCGTAAATGTCCTTGTGGTCGATCACGTTGTCCTCGTAGGACGCCGGGGGACTCAGGAACATGCACAGGTCGTGACCCTGCTTCTTGCCGATCTCGGCCGCGGCGCGGCTGTCGAGACTGGTCATGCCGACGTTGGTGACGATCACCTCGGTGTCGTTGCGCTCGCCCCATTCCTTCACGAACTTCTTGTTGAACCACTCGTCGAAGGCCGGCACGAAGTGGTTCCACTGCATCACCTTGAGCACCTTGCTGGCGGCGCGCGCCCGCGGCAGCAGCGGGGGCGACAGGCTCGCCACGGCACCGGCGGCCGCAGCGGCCTGGATCAGCGTGCGGCGCGAGAGGCCGGTGCCGTCAGCCTCGACGGCACCGGTGGAGTCCAAGGAGGGTCGGGGATCGGTCATGGTCGGTTCTCCTCACGGTGCATGCCACTGTGCGCCAGGCCTTCGGACCGTAATGATCTGTAAGTCCAGCAACTGGCTTCGATGATATTCCCAGTCTTCACCGCAACCAGGCCCTGCGCGGTGCGGTTCTCACTGCGGACCGGCCCAGGCGGCGATGTCGGCGGCTGAGGGCGGGCCGGTCACCCAAGTCGGCGGGTGGCCCGGTTGCAGGAAGGCCACATAGGGCGTGACGCCGCGCCAGGCCGGGTTGACGCCGAAACGCAGCGCCGCGGTCGAGCCGGCAAAGGCGAACAGCCGGTCGGCGCCGCGGTAGTGGGGCCGGGCGAGCAAGGTGGCATCGGCCTGCCCGGGGGCGACGTCCATGACCACGGCGATCACGGTCAACCCCGCACCCGAGCCCGCAGCCGGCGCGGCACCAGGCGCAGGCCGGCGGGCGCGCCGTTCCTGCACGGCCTGGGTCAGGCGCTCCAGCACCGCCGGGCAGTGCGCACAGTCGGTGCTGGTGAAGACGACCACCGCCGGCTGCGCAAGGTCGCCCTGCCAACCCGCCCAGGTCGACGGCGTGAAGGGCTCGATGGCGCGCGGCGCCGCGCCCGCCGCCGACACGGCGAAGGCGGCCAATGCCAAGAGGATCTCAGGGAACCAGGATTTCAAGCTGCACTCCAGACGTGGTGCGCCACAGCGCGTAGAGGCGGCCGCCGCGGCTGAGCAGGCGCGGATGGTCGGTCTCGCCGGGGCTGGTGGCGAGCTCACGCAGCGTGAAGCGGCGTCCGCCATCGCCCGACAACCAGGCCCGCAGCGCGGTGCGCTGGCCGTCGAAGCTGCGCCACACGATTGCCACCTGCTCGGCGGCGCTCACCACATCGGCGTGCTCGGCATAGGGGTCGGGCAGCGCGCGCACCTCGCCTTGGGGTCGGCCCTCGGCATCGAGCCGGCCGTAGCGGACGGCCGCCACGCCGTCGCGCTCGCCGAACCAGACCGCGTGGTAGCCACCCCCCGCCGCGGGCGCCAGGCCCGGGCCGTGGTGGGGGCAGGCGTCGAGCGCCCAGCGGTCGAGGCTGGCGCGCACCGGCTCGGGCGCGGCCGGGCCGTCCAGCCGCGCGAAGGCATGGTCGCGCTGGTTGGGAGCGAACACATGGCGCCACATCGCCGCCATGCCGCCCTCGGGCGTGGGCGCCAAGGCGATGCGGCAGCATTCGCAGCTGTGGTCGGCCAGCTTGATGTCGGGCCCGAAACTCGCTCCCCCGTCCTCGGACACATTGCGGTAGACCGCCGCACCGCGGTAGCCCGAGGCCTTGCCCGCGGCCTCCAGGTCGCGCTTGTCGATCCACACCGTGTGCAGCCGGCCCCGGGCGTCGAAGGCGATCGACTCGAAGCGGTGGGTGATCAGTTGCCGGTCCGCATGCACGGTGAGGGGCGCCGAGAAGCTGCGCCCGCCATCGCTGGAGCGCAGCATGCGGATGCGGCCGCTGTAGGGCCGCGACAGCGGCTCGGTGTAGCTCACCACCACCTGGCCGCCGGGGCCGAAGGCGATCTTGGGACGGTTCTCGCCGTCGGCCGAGAGGGTGTCGCCACCGAGGTCGAGCCGGCGCGGCAGCGACCAGCTGCGGCCCTCGTCGGCACTGGTCTGCACGGCGAGCCGCGACTGCGCGTCGAGCCCGACCATCCACAGCTCGCCGCTGGGGGCGAACGCCGCCCCAGCGCCCAGCGGTGCGGGGTGCTTGTGGCGGGGTGGCGGGGCGGGGGTGGCCGCAAAGGCCGCCGCCGGGACCAGGGCCCCCGGGGGCGTGGCAACCGGGGGGCTGACGGGTGGCACGGCGGGCCCGCCCCACCGCGGTGCCCCCGGTCCAAGCTCGGCAGGGGATTGCGCCGCGAGCCGGCCCGCGCCGCAGAGCCCGCAGAGCAGGGTCAGGGCCAGCAGCGCGGCAGCGGGCCGCCGACTCACAGGTCTTGGTGAGAGCGCGTGCATCAGTAGCTCGCCCGCAGTTCGGTGAAGAGCGTGCGGCCCGGGTAGGGGTGGGCCTGGTAACCGCGCGAATCGGCCACATTGTCCACACCGAGCGCCAGCTCGAGCTGGGGCGTGAGCTTCACGCTGCCGCGCAGGTCGACGAAGGTGAAGGAGGACACCCCGCCGTAGGTGTTGGGGTGGGTGTCGAGGTTGTAGACATCGTTGTAGGCGCGGCCCGAATGGCGCACCCCAAGGCTGGTCATCCAGCGTGCATCCGGTCGCCAGGCCGCCAGCAGGTTGGCGCGGACCTTGGGCACGCGCAGCCAATACTTGCCCACCGACCGGGGGTCGCGGTCGTTCGCGGTGACGCGCGAGCTGGCGAAGGCGGCGTTGGCATCGATGCTCAGGCCCTCGATCAGCCAGCCCTCGGCCTGCCAGACGAACTCGACGCCGCGGGTGCGGACCCGGTCGACGTTCGAGATCCGGGTCACCGAGGGCGTGACGGTCGTGTCGCTCTGGCGCAGGATGGCGTCGCTGACCTCGTCGTGGAACAGCGAGACGCGCAGGCGGTGGTGGTCCCAGTCCTTCTCGGCGCTGAGCTCCAGCGCATCGGCCCGTTCAGGCTTGAGGTTCGGGTCGCTCTGGGTCTGGGCCGTCGCGGTGAAGCTGCCGTTGTAGAGCTCCTCCACGTTGGGGAATCGCACGCCGCGGCCGACACTGGCCTTGAGCAGCAGGTCGTCCGGCGCCGACCAGGCCAGCGAGGCCTTGGGCGAGCTGCCGCTGAGCTCGCGGGCGTCATAGGGCAGCACGCGGTGGAAGCCGCCGCCCTCCTGCGGCAGGCAGCTGACGCCGGCCGACGGCGTGCAGGC
>CAISYQ010000226.1 GCA_903889735.1 uncultured Methylibium sp. | reverse complement strand
TCGGGCGAGGACAGCGACATGACGCTGCATGTCCACCAGGTGCTGTGGCCGCAATTGGAGGCCGAGCCCCGGCTGCGCCATGTGTACGAGCACATCGAGCTCCCGGCCTCGCGGGTGCTGCTGCGCATCGAGCGCCACGGCGTGCTGATTGACAGCGCCCTGCTGGCGCGCCAGAGCCACGAGCTGGCCGAGCGCATGGTGGCGCTGGAGCAGGAGGCGCATGCCCTGGCCGGCCAGCCCTTCAACCTGGGCAGCCCCAAGCAGATCGGCGAGATCCTGTTCGGCAAGCTCGGCCTGCCGGTCAAGAAGAAGACCGCCAGCGGCAGTCCCAGCACCGACGAGGAGGTGTTGCAGGAGCTCTCCGCCGACTACCCCCTGCCGGCCAAGCTGCTGGAGCACCGCGGCCTGGCCAAGCTCAAGGGCACCTACACCGACAAGCTGCCGCTGATGGTCAACCCTGCCACCGGCCGGGTGCACACCAACTACGCGCAGGCGGTGGCGGTGACCGGGCGGCTGGCCAGCAACGAGCCCAACCTGCAGAACATCCCCATCCGCACGCCCGAGGGCCGGCGCGTGCGCGAGGCCTTCATTGCGCCGCCGGGCCACCGCATCCTGAGCGCCGACTACTCGCAGATCGAGCTGCGCATCATGGCCCACATCTCCGAGGACCCCGGCCTGCTGCGGGCCTTCGCCGAGGGTCAGGACGTGCACCGCGCCACCGCCAGCGAGGTCTTCGGCGTGCCGCTGGCCGAGGTCAGCAGCGAGCAGCGCCGCTACGCCAAGGTCATCAACTTCGGCCTCATCTACGGCATGGGCGCCTTCGGGCTGGCGAGCAACCTGGGCATCGAGCAGAAGGCCGCCCGCGATTACATCGAGCGCTACTTCGCGCGCTTCGCCGGCGTCAAGCGCTACATGGACGAGACCCGGGCCTCGGCCCGCCAGAAGGGCTATGTGGAGACGCTGTTCGGCCGGCGCATCGTCCTGCCCGAGATCAACGGCGGCAACGGCCCGCGCCGCACCGGCGCCGAGCGCCAGGCCATCAACGCGCCGATGCAGGGCACCGCGGCCGACCTGATCAAGCTCGCCATGGTCGCGGTACAGGACGCCCTCGACGCCCCCGGCCGCGCCACCCGCATGATCATGCAGGTGCACGACGAGCTCGTCCTCGAGGTGCCCGAGGCCGAACTCGACTGGGCCCGAGCCGCCATCCCGGCGCTGATGGCCGGCGTGGCGCAGCTCAAGGTGCCGCTGCTGGCCGAGGTGGGCGTGGGCGCCAATTGGGACGAGGCCCATTGAGCCCGTGCCGGGCGTCACCGATCGGTCGCCGTCGGGTCACGCCGCTGTCACAACGGGCCCTGAGCATCGGGGCCCATGCAATGGAGAACGCTCAACTTCCGGGCCTTGGGCGGTTGGGGTGCCGCGTCGGGCGGGACCTCGGGCGCAGGGTCGGCGCTCGGTGCCACGCTCACCCAAGCCCCCGCCAGCGAGGCCCCTGAGCCCCCCGGGGCCCACCCCCTGCAGGTTCGTGCGGTCTGGATCTCCGACCTGCACCTCGGCACCCCCGGCTGCCAGGCCGCTGCGCTGCTCGACTTCCTGAGGTCGGTCGAGTGCGACACCCTGTACCTGGTGGGCGACATCATCGACGGCTGGCAGCTGCAGCGCAGCTGGTACTGGCCGCAGGCCCACAACGATGTCGTGCAGAAGCTGCTGCGCAAGGCGCGCAAGGGCACGCGGGTGGTCTTCGTGCCCGGCAACCACGATGAATTCGCGCGCAAGTACCTGGGCCATGACTTTGGCGGCATCGAGGTGGTGGAGGATTGCATCCACACCACCGCCGACGGTCGGCGCCTGTGGATCACCCATGGCGACTATTTCGATGCCGTGATCCAGTGCGCCAAGTGGCTGGCCTACCTGGGCGACTCGGCCTACGAGTTCACCCTGAAGCTCAACCGCCACCTCAATTCCCTGCGGGCCCGGCTTGGGCTGCCGTACTGGAGCCTGTCCAAGTACCTCAAGCTCAAGGTCAAGCGCGCGGTCAGCTTCATCGGCGACTTCGAGCAGGCGGTGGCCCGTGAGGCCCGCCGCCGCGGGGTGCAGGGCGTCGTGTGCGGCCACATCCACCATGCCGAGTTGCGCGACATCGACGGCATCCTCTACGCCAACGACGGTGACTGGGTCGAGAGCCTGACCGCGCTGGTGGAGCACGGCGACGGCCGGCTGGAGATCCTCGACTGGAGCGAGGCCTCCCGGGCGAAGCGCCGGTCCGCCGCCACGGTCTCCCTTGAGGACGGCCCGGCAGACGGTGGGGTTGCCGTCCCCGCCGCGCCGGCGCGCACCGGTGTGGTCACCGCTTGAAGATCGCCCTCATCACCGATGCCTGGCGGCCCCAGGTCAATGGCGTCGTCACGACCCTGGTGGAGCTGGTGCGGGGTCTGGAGGCGCGCGGGCATGAGGTGGCGCTGATCGAGCCCTCGGGCTTCAGGGGCTTCCCCTGTCCCGGCTACCGGGAGCTGCAGCTGGCCTGGCGGCCCGGTGCCGCGGTGGCGGCCCGGCTGGACGCCCTGGACGCTGACGCCATCCACATCGCCACCGAGGGCCCGCTGGGCAGCGCCGCCCGCCGCCACTGCCTGCGGCGTGGTTGGGCCTTCACGACCGCCTTCCACACCCGTTTTCCGGAGATCCTGGCCAAGGCGCTGCACATTCCCGAAGCCTGGGGTTATGCCTGGTTCCGGCGCTTCCACGCACCCGCCCACCGCGTCATGGTGCCCTCGCAGGGCATGCTGGGCATCCTGCAGCGTCACGGCTTTGGCCGCCTGAGCGCCTGGTCGCATGGGGTCGATCTCTCGCTGTTCACGCCGTCTGCCGAGCCTTCGGCTGCTCTGCCGGGAGCCCAGGCCCCCGAACCGGGCATCGATGCCAACCTGCCGCGCCCCCATTTCCTGCATGTGGGCCGCCTCTCCTACGAGAAGAACCTCGAGGCCTTCCTGGACCTGGACCTGCCGGGCAGCAAGCTCGTCTACGGCACCGGTCCGCTCGAGGCCTCGCTGAAGGCGCGCTACCCGCAGGTGCACTGGCGCGGGGTGCTGCCGCGCGCCGAGCTGCCGGCGGTCTATGCGTCGGCCGACGCTTTCGTCTTCCCCGGCCGCTCCGAGACCTTCGGCCTCGTCATGCTGGAGGCCCTGGCCTGCGGCACGCCGGTGGCGGCCTACCCGGTGCCCGGTCCGCTGGACGTGATCGGCGAGCTGCACGACGGCCGCCACGGCGGCATCCTCCACCCGGACCTGCGCGAGGCCGCCCTGCGGGTCCTTCAGGTCCCGCGCGAGCAGGCCCGGGCCCGGGCGCTGCAGTTCGACTGGGGGCCGGTCTGTGAGCAGTTCATCGGCCTGTTGGTGCCCCGCCGGGGCGGGCCGGCGGAGGCTGCGGGCTGAGCCGTCCGCGACAGGCACGGCCCGTGATCGGCCGCTGGGTTGCGCCGTTTTGTGTCAATAGAGGACATCTTGGCCGATGCAGCCTTGCCTTGCCGTCAGCCTCGGCGACATCTGTTGCACCAATGCGACGCATACCCCCCCCATTGGGGTGCGTGATGCGACAGTTGCTGCAGGCCTTGCACTAGCATTGCGCCGCTCGAGCTGCTTCCGCGGTTCGCAGCCCAAAGAACAGAACGTCCACACCGAGGAGAAAAATCCATGAGCAAGAACTTCATGCAGCCCACCCTGATCGCCGGCGCCGTGCTGGCCCTGACCGCGGGCATGGCCCAAGCGCAGAGCTCCGTGACCATTTACGGCATCGTGGACGCGGGCATCCAGTACACCGACAAGGCCAACGCCGCTGGTGGCAGCCTGACCGAGCTGAACAACGGCGGTCGCCTCCCGAGCATCTGGGGCTTCAAGGGCAGCGAAGACCTCGGTGGCGGCCTGAAGGCCAGTTTCAACCTGGAAGGTGACTTCGACTCCGGCACTGGCGCCGGCAACCGTGGCGCGGGCACCGGCCTCGACAAGGGCCCCTTCCAGCGGCAGGCCAACGTCGGCCTGAGCGGTGCTTTCGGCTCCATCCTGTTGGGCCGTCAGTACAGCGTGGCCCTGCTGGCCGACCTGGCTGTCGACCCCCGTGGGTACAAGGAGTCGCTGTCCAGCCTGTCGACCTACGCGCTGACGCAAGTTGAGATCAACGGCAGCAACACCCTGGGTATCTTCACCAGCAACGCCGTCTCCTACAGCAACGCCTTCGGTCCGGTGAAGGTCGGCCTGATGTACGGCTTCGGCGAGCAGACCGGCGACATCGAGAAGGCCCGCACCATGGCCATCGGCGCCACCTACACCGGTGCGGTGATCGTGTCGGGCTCCTACCAGGAGATCAATGCCAGTGCCAACAAGAACTATGGCACCGAGCGCTTCTCGCTGGGCGTCGCGGTTCCCATGGGCGACCTGACCTTCAAGGGCTACTACGCCAACTCGAAGCTCAACGACGCAACGGGTGAGGCATCTCAGATCGACAACTACGCTGTGGGCGTGGACTACAAGTGGAACGCGCAGAACACGGTCACTGCGGCCTACTACCAAGGTGACGACAAGAACGTCACTGGCGACGGCAAGTCCACCAACTTCATCCTGAGCAACGACTACGCGCTGTCCAAGCGCACCACCGTCTACGCGCAGTACGCCTACATCGACCGCGGCATCGCGGCTCCTGGCGGCACCACCGTGAACTTCGGTGCCACCCCGGCCGGCGAGAAGTCCTCGATCCTCGGCGTGGGCATCACCCACACGTTCTGATCCAGGACCGCTTCCCCACGCTCCCGGGCCCTGGTCCGGGGGTGGGAAAGAAACCTGCCAAGGGCCGCGCAAGCGGCCCTTTTTGTTTTTCTGCTCGCGCAAGCGGCCCTTTTTGTTTTTTCTGCTCGCGCAAGCGGCCCTTTTTCATGGGCGGGGCTGTCGTGACATTCGGCCCACCAGCTCCCGCGGGCTGTCACCTTCCCCCCAGGACTGTCATCAAACCGACGCAGGGGCTTCATAAACTGACGGCATGACCGTTCCCACCGCGCCCGTGACGATGCCCGCCCTGCTCAACCGCGAGCAGGCCATCCTCGAATTCAACCGCCGCGTGCTGGCCCAGGCGCTGCGGGAGGACGTGCCGCTGCTGGAGCGCCTGCGCTACATCACCATCGTCTCGTCCAACATGGACGAGTTCTTCGAGGTGCGCTTCGCCGATTACCTCGAGGCCTCGCGCGTGCCGGGCTCGGGCATCACGCTGGCCGAGATGGCCGATGTGGCCGCCCATGCCCATGTGGTGATCGACGAGCAGTACGCCGCCTTCAACGAGGTCGTGATGCCGGCCCTCAAGGCCCAGGGCATCGTGGTGCTGAACCACGCTGTGCGCGATGTGGCCCAGCGACGCTGGGTCGACCAGTTCTTCCAGAAGCAGGTCCGCCCGCTGTTGGTGCCGATCGGGCTGGACCTGGCCCATCCTTTTCCGCAGGTCGCCAACAAGTCGCTGAATTTCATCGTCAAGCTCGGCGGGCGCGATGCCTACGGCCGCGACAACGCGATCGCCATCGTCAAGGTGCCGCGGGTGCTGCCCCGCGTGATCCGGCTGCCCGATGCGCTCACGCCCGGGCGCCAGGCCTTCGTGCTGCTGTCCAGCGTGATCCGCGCCCACCTGCCCGAGCTCTTTCCAGGTCGCGAGGTGGAGGCGTTCTCGCAGTTCCGCGTCACCCGCGACTCCGACCTTGACGTCGACGAGGACGACATCACCAACCTGCGCCAGGCGCTGCGCTCCTCGCTCTCGACCCGGCATTTCGGCCAGGCCATCCGCCTCGAGGTGGTCAACACCTGCCCGGCGGAACTCAGCGAGCTGCTGCTCGAGCAGTTCGACCTGCCCAAGGCGGCGCTCTACCGCGTGAACGGCCCGGTGAACCTGGTGCGGCTCAACCAGCTGATCGATCAGGCCGATGCCGATGCCCTGCGCTTCCCGCCGGCCGAGCCGACCTGGCCGGCCGCGCTGCCGCGCACCGGTTCGATCTTCCAGCGCCTGCGCCAGGGGGATGTGCTCCTGCACCACCCCTTCGAGAGCTTCGAGCCGGTGGTGGCCTTCCTGCGCGAGGCGGTCCACGACCCCGAGGTGCTGGCGATCAAGCAGACCATCTACCGCACCGGCAGCGAGAGCGTGCTGATGGACCTGCTGATCGAGGCGGCGCGCCGCGGCAAGGAGGTGATGGCGGTGGTTGAGCTCAAGGCCCGCTTCGACGAGGAGGCCAACATCAACTGGGCCGAGCGCCTGGAGGCGGTGGGCGCGCAGGTGGTCTACGGCATCGTCGGCCTCAAGACCCACGCCAAGCTCCTGCTGCTGACCCGCCGCGAGGCCACGACCCGCGGGCCGGTGCTGCGCCGTTATGCCCATCTCTCCACCGGCAACTACAACCCGCGCACCGCCAGGCTCTACACCGATGTCGGCTGCCTCACCGCCGATGCCGATCTCACGGCGGACGCCGACCTGGTGTTCCAGCAGCTGGCGAGCCTGACGCGCGGCAAGCCGCCCAAGCGCCTGCTGCTGGCGCCGACCCGCCTGCACGGGCAGATGATCGCCTTCATCGAGCGCTGCGCCACCGCGGCCCGCGGCGGCTACCCAGCGCGGATCGTGGCCAAGTTCAACTCGCTCACCGACCCCGACCTGATCCAGGCGCTGGTGGCGGCCTCGCAGGCCGGGGTGGCCATCGACCTCATCATCCGCGGCGCCTGCATGCTGCCGCCGGGCCTGCCCGGGGTGACGGATGGCATCCGGGTGCGCTCGATCGTCGGCCGCTTCCTGGAGCACACGCGGGTGCTCTACTTCCGCTGGGGTGCGGGCGAGTCCGGCGAGGTGCTCTACCTCAGCAGCGCCGACTGGATGTCCCGCAACTTGCTGCGCCGCATCGAGCTGGCCTGGCCGGTGCGCGATGCGGCGCAGCGCCAGCGCGTGATCGACGAATGCCTGGTGCCCTACCTGATGGATGCCCGCGACGCCTGGCAGCAGCGCAGCGACGGTCGCTACGAGCGGGTGGGCACCCAGGGGCCCAGCGCCCAGCAGGCGCTGCTGGCCCTGCACCGCCGGTAGCGGCGCTGGACAGCGCCCTACCGACGCACCCCACCAACCCACGAACGGCAAGAACCATCGCGATGGACCTGATCCTGTGGCGCCATGCCGAGGCCCAGCTGCTGCGCGAGGGCCACACCGACCTGGAGCGTGCGCTCACGCCCAAGGGCGAGCGCCAGGCCCAGCGCATGGCCGAGTGGTTGAACCAGCGCCTGGCCGAATCGACCCGGGTGCTGGTGAGCCCGGCCGTGCGGGCGCAGCAGACCGCGGCGGCCCTGGGCCGGTCTTTCAAGACGGTGTCCGCGCTGGCGCCCGAGGGCACGGTGGGCGGGCTGCTGGGGGCGGCGCGCTGGCCCGAGGCCCATGAGCCGGTGTTGGTGATCGGCCACCAGCCCACGCTCGGCATCGTGGCGGCCCGCCTGCTGGCCGGCGTGGAGCAGTTCTGGGCGGTCCGCAAGGGCGCCGTGTGGTGGCTGCGCAGCCGCGACCGCGAGGGCGGCTCGCAGATCGTGCTGCAGGCCGTGCAGGGGCCGGACCTGCTCTGAGCGCCCCCGCGGAGGCTTGGCTTCCTCAGCCCAGCTGCAGGCTCAGCCGGCCAGCCCGCTCCCAGGCCCTGGCCTCTTCGCCCAACAGGTGCATGGTGCGCGGATGGCCCTGGGCCCAGGCCGGATCGATGAGCAGCTGAGCGCCCCCAGGGCTGGCTTGCAGGGAGACGACGCGCGCGTCGATATCGCGGCGGGCGTGGCAGAGCAGGGCCGCGAGCCGCAGGCAGAGCACCGGCCAGAGCGTGGCGTCCTGTTCGAGCTCGGTCCCGAGCTTGCGCAGGCTGCCGCGGTGGCCCAGCACCAGCGCGGCCACACGCCGCTGCTGGCTCTGCGAGAAGCCCGGCGCATCGACATGCGACAGCAGGTAGGCGCTGTGGCGGTGGTGATCGTGGTGCGAGACCGACATGCCGATCTCGTGCAGTGCGGCCGCCCAGCCCAGCTCGCGCGGGGTCTCCTCGCCGCCCGCCGGTGGGCGGCGTACGGGTCCGCGGACGGTCTGACGGTAGAGCGCCAGGGCCATGCGCTGCACCCGCTGCGCCTGCGCGAGGTCGCTGCCGAAGCGGCGTTGCAGGTCTTGCACCGAGGCGTCGCGCAGATCGCGTGCCTGGCCGCCGCGGGGGGGCGTCTGCGCCGCCACCAAGCGTTCGCTGAGGTCGAAGATCACGCCCTGGCGCAGGGCACCGCGGGCCGGCTGCAGGGCGTCGATGCCGAACTGCATCGCCAGCGTGTAGAGGATGGACAGGCCGCCGCCCAGCACCGCGCGGCGCTCGGGCTTGAGGCCTGGCAGGTCAAGGGCGTCCTGGTGG
>CAISYQ010000225.1 GCA_903889735.1 uncultured Methylibium sp. | reverse complement strand
TGGAGGCTCACAGCCCGTTCGTCTTGACGAAGCGGATCGCCTCGAGACGCGTCTTGACACCGAGCTTGGAGTAGATGTTCCTCAGGTGGAACTTGACCGTGTTGTCGGAGACGAACATCGCATTGGCGATCTGCTCATTCGAGAGGTACTCAGCGAGCATGGCCAGCACCTTCTGCTCGCGCTTCGTCAGTGCTTCCACAGGCGACGGTGTCACGGATGGCACTTCAAAGCTGGGCTGCGCGGCGCCGACGGACGGCAGCAGCCGCACCAGAAGCCGTCGCGCATCCGCGTCGGATTCCAACTCACTGACCAGCTGGACCTGGTGCGCCTGCAGGAGCCGAAGCAGCACAGGCCCCTCGTCGAGAAACATGCGCACATAGCCGCCGGGTGCCGCCAGGACAAGCGCCTTCACCAGCCCCTTCTGGGCGGCACCGATTTGCCCGAGCCGCTGCTGGGCAATGGCCGCCAGGAGCTTGAGCAGGATCAGTCGATGGACCCGGCCCTGAGCACGCGCGACGGCCATGCACGGCTCGAGCTCGGCCAGGGCCTCCTGCGCGTCACCCGCGTGGACGGCAAGGCGCAGAGCCGAGATGCGCGGGCCATCGACATCTTCCGAGAACCTGACCCAGTCGTCTCGGTGAATCGAGCCGCCTTCGAGCTCCAGGCGGCTGGCGATGGCCTGCGCGCGCTCGACCCGCCCGGCGATCAGCTCACGCCGGAGTCGCTCGCACTGGATCAACTGCACCGCACGCGGCCAACGCCCGGAATAGGCCAGGCGCTCCGCTTCTTCCAGCGCCGCCAGCGCGCGGTCGGGTGCGCCGCGGGCATCGTGGATGCGAGCGACGCTGCGGAAGCAGACAACGAGGTAGTCGTGGATGCAGGCCTCAGCGATCATCGCGCGGAATTGGTCGAACAGCGCAAGCGCCTCGTTCGTCTCGTCGGCCTCGTAGAGCGCGAAGATCAGCGCACAGGCCATGCAGGCCTTCGAGATCGATTCCTCCAGCACCATGCGGCGATCCGAAATACCGGCGCGCAACTGACTGAGCGACTCCTGCAGCTGCCCTTGTGCCAGCAGCGTCAATCCGGTGTGAACGATCGAATAGCCGAGCGTGAAAGTCGCGTACCCCTGCTCGCTGAGCGAGCGTCCGCGAGCCAGCCACCGCAGGGCCTCGGCGAAGCGGCCTTCGGCCATGGCAACGAAGGCACGCACGTTGCAACTGGCGGATCTCTCGAAGCATTCGAAGCGCGTCGCGGCAGGCGTTTCCTGTTCCTTGAGAGCAGCGTAGGCAAGGGCCTGGGCCGGATCGTCCTGCACCATCATCACCATCGACAGGGCGAGCCTCGGATCGGCCCGAGCCGACCCTTCGGCGAGGCTGGCCTGAAGTACCGGCAGCAGGGGGTCAATGTCCGCATGCCGAACGAGGAAGCTGTAGGCCCAGGCCAGCTTGACGGCGAGGCTGGGGTGCCGGCTCGCCGAGTCGGCGGGCAGCCGCGCAGCCCAGCGGGCGACGGTGCCGAGGTGACCTTCCGGCACCAGCTCTTCAGCCCATCGGTCGAAGACCGCGCAGGCCTGATCATCGTCATGGGCTATGAGGTGGTGATGCAGCGCCGGCTCCAGCTCGCCGCGGCCCTCGAACCAGGCGGCAGCGCTGCGGTGCGCCTGCTGCACTGCGGCCGGGCCACTGCGCGCCAGCTGGTCCTGCAGGAACGTCGCGAACAACGCGTGGTATGTGAACCAGCCATCGCCGGCCGCCAAGCGGCGAACGAACAGCCCGTCGCGCTCGAGCCGGGCGAGCATCTCATGGCTGTCCTGCCGGTCGAGCAAGGCGTCGCACAGTGCCGGCGACAGGCGCGACAGCACGGACGTCTGCAGCAGGAAGGACTGCATCTCGGGTGTTTGCTGGCCGAGCACGTTCTCGGCCAGGTAGTCGGCGACCTCACGCGGTGCGCTCGCGCGTCCGCCACGCAACGAGGCCCGCACGGCCTCCGAGCCGAGCGCCAGCCGGTAGAGCTGCACGGCGGCGGGCCAGCCCTCCGTGCCATCGAACACGGCGTCGAGTTCGGGCTCACTCAGCGCGAGATGGCGTTCATCGTCAAACAAGCTGGCGATCTCAGCTCGAGAGAAACGCAAGGCGTCTGCCGCGACGATGCGCGCCTCATCCCCGGCGACGAGCGACGTCAGTCCGACCTCCGGAATGACGCGGCTCGCGAGGAACCAGCGCACGCGGTCGGGGGCATTGGCGATCAACTCGCGCAGCAGCCGCAGCGAGCTCTTGTCGGTGACGGCGTGAAGGTCATCGACAAACAGCGCGACGGGTTGACCGAGCTCGACCAGGCGTCCGATCAGCCAGTCGGCGCGCAGCGTCAAGGCGTCGTCCTCGTCGGCGCGGGTCGACAGGCTTCGCCCACCGAGCAAGGCAACGATCGCCTGCAGGTGATCGACCAGCCGCTGGACGTCGTTGTCGCCTTCGTCGAGCGACAACCACCCGGTCAGGAACTCGCGGCGCGTGCAGACGGCGTGCGCCTGCAGCATCAAGCTTGTCTTGCCGTGCCCGGCGGGGCCCTGGAACAAGACGACCCGGGGGGCAGACTGCCCGAAGAGGCGGGCAAGCAGCACGTCGCGCTGCACCGCGTGCCGGTGCGGCCGCGGTGGAAGGATCTTGTGGTTGAGGTCCTGCGGTGCGGCGCGGGACGGATCTGCGGTGTTCACGGTGCAAGACGTTCGGGGGAAGCGAGAGGAACTGTGAGGCGCAGGAGCTTGCCACGATCGGCCACCGCGTGGATCACGCGAGCACCGCATGGCATGATGACCTGGTAGTTTCCCTAGGCGATCGGCCTGAAAACTAGCCTCGCGGGTGGGGTCGACCCGCTGGGATTCAGGGAAGAATCATTGCCTGTGAGGCTTCACGGCGATGGGGCAGGTGCCGTCGACCCAGCCGAACGCCCGGCAGCGCTACGGGATGCACACCCGATGCGCCACCGACCAACATGCGGAACTCTGAAATCGGGGAAGGATTGAATGATGACAATCTCAACGAGCACTACACAGCGGCAAGCTGATGCGATCGTCGTGGGCGCTGGATTCGCCGGCCTCTATGCCGTGCATGCCCTGCGCGACAAAATGGGCCTCGACGTCGTCGCCTTCGATGCCGCCGATGACGTCGGCGGCACCTGGTACTGGAACCGGTACCCGGGAGCGCGCGTCGACATCGAGAGCGTGCACTACTCCTACTCCTTCGATGACGCGCTGCAGCAGGAATGGCGCTGGTCCGAGCGCTTTTGCGCCCAGCCCGAGATCCTGGCCTACCTCGAACACGTGGCCGAACGGTATGACCTGCGTCGCAGCATCCGCTTCAAGACGCGGATCACCTCGCTGACATGGGACGACGAGGCTTCCGTTTGGGTCGCCACGACCGATGCCGGCGACACCTGGCGTGCCCCCCATGTCGTCTCGGGCGCCGGGAACTTGTCCGTGCCCAAGAAGCCCGACTTTCCAGGGATCGAGAAGTTCGCAGGCCAGGTCCTGATGACCGGCAACTGGCCGCATCACGAGGTCTGCTTCACCGGCAAGCGCGTCGGCATCATCGGCGTGGGCTCCTCGGGCATCCAGGCGATCAGCGAGATCGCGAAAACCGCCGATCACTTGACGGTATTCCAGCGCACACCGAACTACGCAACACCGATCGGTAATGAGCTGCTGGACCCCGCCGAGGAGGCGGACTACAAGGCGAACTACCAGGCGATCCGCGAGGCCTCGCGCAACCATTTTCTGGGCGTGCCGTACCAGGACGCCCAGCCCTCCGCGCTGGCCGTGAGTGCGCAAGAGCGCCGGGCGGTATTCGACGATCGATGGAACCGAGGCGGCTTCCGCCTGTTCATCGACTCCTTCGCCGACATCCTCTTCGACAAGCGCGCGAACGACACGGCTGCGGAGTACATCCGGGAACGCATCCGTGAGCGCGTGAAGGATCCGGCCACCGCGGAGTTGCTGTCGCCCACCGACTATCCCTACGGCACCAAGCGTCCGCCGCTGGAGACCGATTACTACGAGGCCTACAACCGCCCCAACGTCACGCTCCTCGATGTGCGAACCAACACGGTCAAGGCTGTCATGCCGAAGGGGGTCGAGCTGTCGGACGGGACGCTGCACGAGCTTGACGTCCTGATTCTCGCCACCGGCTTCGACGCCTGCACCGGCCCGCTGCTGGCCCTGAACATCACCGGGCGCAACGGCCTGCGCCTGGCCGATCACTGGGCCCACGGCCCCCAGACCTACCTCGGTCTGATGTCTGCCGGCTTCCCCAACCTCTTCATGATCACCGGCCCACAAAGCCCTTCGGTCCTCTACAACATGCCGCTGGCGATCGAGGACCACGTCGACCTCTCGTGCGAGGCCATCGCGTACCTGCGCAAGGAAGGGCTCGGCGTGATCGAGCCCACCCCCGAGGCCGAGCAGGCCTGGGTCGCGCACACGAACGAACTGGCCCAGCACACCCTGCTGCCGGAGTCGAAGACATCCTGGTACATGGGGGACAACATCCCGGGCAAGCCACGCCGCGTGCTCGTGTACTTGGGCGGAGCGCCGAACTACCGGGCGAAGTGCGAGGCCACCGTGAAGGCGGGCTGGGAAGGCTTCTCGCTGACCGCTGCCGAGGGCGCGCTGGCCTGACGTTGGCTGGCGGCGTGCTGGACGAAGACAGGCGCGGCGATGAGCGCGTCATCATCCAGTGCTTCAGGAGCACGCTCGACTCGCCGGACCAACTCCGCGACGAGTTACTGCGCGCCATCGGCAGCGCCTGCCGCCCCGATTGACGCGGCGGCGGGCCGTGCATCCCCGTCCCGCACCGCTCAGAACCCCGGCGGCAGCGTCCGCGTGATGGTGAAGATGGCGTCCTTGACCTCCGCCGCCCAGAGGATCTTCTGGGGCTTGAAGGCGGCAAAGGGGTCGCCCGCGCGGGCGGTGACCTCCACCGACACGGGTTCGGCCTTGCACATGCTGCCGGTGAAGGGAATCTCGATCAGACCCTTGCGGGTGGTGTAGGTCAGCATCGAGGCGGCCGGACTGCAATCGGTGCTGGTCTTGATCTTGACGCTCACGAAGTCATGCCCGGCCACCGAGCCGATGGCCTGCCTGATCTTGCCGTCGTCGACGAAGCGCGAGCCGCCGCTGCGCACCGGGAACCCGGCGTACTCGACCAGGGTGGCCGCGGGCCGGGGCTCCGGGCCATAGACACCCTGCATCATCCAGCGGCCCTTGACGCCGCTGGAGGAGTCGTGCCCGTCCACGTCCACCCAGAAATAGGCCGACTGGTAGGGCCCGACGCCATAGCCGCCGCTGGCCTGGTAGATGTTGATGCCGCCACTCAGCTCCGGGGTCGGCTTCAGGCCGGCCGGCAGCACGCGCTTGACCACCTCGGCATCCCAGACCACGCCCAGCATGACCAGATTGGCGCCCGTGACGAGGTAAGGCGGCTCCATCAGCCGAGCGGGCTGGGGTGCCGGGGTCTGGGCCCGAGCGGCCCCACCGTACAGGCCGAGGGCGACCAGCAGGGGCGTGAGGAGTGCAGAGAAGAGAGAGGGCTGGTGTTTCATCGGGGATCTCGGGGTGAACGCGGTCACAGGCGTCGGCATCGCGTTCAAGCTGTCAGGGGGTGCTCGCGCCTCGGCGCAGCATACTGGGAGCGACGGCGCCTGCGTCTCATGGACTTCATGGGGGCCGGCGGCATCCACCCCAGCAACCTCCACGACACCCCATGCAGATCCACAGCGACTTCCATCTCCGCGTGGTCGAGCACGACGACGGCAGCGGCTGGCTGCCCTCGCCACTGCCCGGCGTCGAGCGCCGCATGCTGGACCGCGTGGGCGGCGAGGTGGCCCGCGCGACCAGCCTGGTGCGCTACGCACCGGGTGCCGGCTACGAGAACCACCTCCATGGCGCGGGCGAGGAGATCCTGGTGCTCGCGGGTGTGTTCAGCGACGAATCGGGCGACCACCCCGCAGGAACCTACCTGCGCAACCCGCCCGGCAGCCGCCACACCCCCTTCTCACGCGAGGGCTGCCTGCTGTTCGTGAAGCTGCGCCAGTTCGCCGCCGACGACCTGTCCACCGTGCGGATCGACACCCGGCAGGCGCCGTGGCGCCAGGGTCTGGTGCCGGGGCTCGCCGTCCTGCCCCTGCATGCCCATGGCGGCATCGACACCGCCCTGGTCCGCTGGGCGCCCGACACCCGGTTCAGCAGCCACAGGCACCCGGGGGGTGAGGAAATCCTGGTCCTCGAGGGACTCTTCCAGGACGAGCTGGGCGACTACCCCGCAGGCACCTGGCTGCGCAACCCGCGCGGGAGCCAGCACACGCCCTTCACAGGCCCGCAGGGCGCGCTGATCTACGTGAAGGTCGGGCACCTTGGGGTGGGCGGCCAGCCGCCTTGCGCGACGCGCAGCTCACCCGCCTTCAACGCTTACCCGGTGTGATGAGCGGGCGGAGGGGCTGGAAACAAAACGGGCCCAGAGGGCCCGTGTTTGCTTGTTTCGTGGCGGAGAGGGTGGGATTCGAACCCACGGTACCTTGCGGTACGCCTGATTTCGAGTCAGGTACATTCGGCCACTCTGCCACCTCTCCGGTACTTGCGTGGGCCCGCTGTGAAGCGAAGGCGCGAAGTGTAGCTCAGGGCGCGAGCCGCTCCAGGCCGCCGAGGTAGGGCCGCAGCGCCGCGGGAACCGTGATGGAACCATCGGCTTGCTGGTGGTTTTCAAGCAACGCCACCAGCGCGCGGCCGACGGCCAGGCCCGAGCCATTCAAGGTGTGCACCCACTCGTTCTTGCCCTGGGCGTTCTTGTAGCGGGTCTGCATGCGGCGGGCCTGGAAGGCCTCGCAGTTGGAGCAGGAGCTGATCTCGCGGTAGGTGTCCTGTGCGGGCAGCCACACTTCCAGGTCGTAGGTGCGCGCGCTGCCGAAACCCATGTCGCCGGTGCACAGCAGCATCACCCGGTAGGGCAGCTCCAGCGCCTGCAGGATGCCTTCGGCATGGCCCACCATCTCCTCGAGCGCGGCATCGCTGGCCTCGGGGGCGGTGATCTGCACCATCTCGACCTTGTCGAACTGGTGCTGGCGGATCAGGCCGCGGGTGTCGCGCCCGGCGCTGCCGGCCTCGGAGCGGAAGCAGGGGCTGTGGGCGGTGAGCTTGATGGGCAACTGCTCGGCGCTGAGGAGCTCCTCGCGCACGCTGTTGGTGAGCGAGATCTCGGAGGTGGAGATCAGGTACTGCGTGGCGGCCTGGTCGTCGCCGCCGCGGGTGACCCAGAACATGTCGCCCTCGAACTTGGGCAGCTGGCCGGTGCCCTCGAGCACCTCGCGGTTGACGATGTAGGGCGTGTAGCACTCGGTGTAGCCGTTGCGCTGGGTCTGCTGGTCCAGCATGAACTGGGCGAGCGCGCGGTGCAGCCGGGCGGCCGGCCCGCGCAGGAAGGAGAAGCGTGCGCCCGAGAGCTTGATGGCGGTGTCGAAGTCCAGGCCCAGGGGCTCGCCGAGGTCGACATGGTCGCGCGGCGGGAAATCGAAGGCGCGCGGCCCGGCGCCACCGGGGCTCCAGCGGCGCACCTCGACGTTGCCGGTCTCGTCAGCCCCGACCGGCACCTCGGGCTGGGGCAGGTTGGGCAGCGCCATCAGCAGGGCGGACAGCTCGGCCTGGAGGGCCTCCAGACGATCAGCGCCGGCCTTGAGCGCCTCGCCGATACCGCCCACCTCGGTCATGAGCGCCGCGGTGTCGCCGCCCTTGCCCTTGAGCTGGCCGATCTGCCGCGACAGGCTGTTGCGCTGCGCCTGCAGTTCCTCGGTGCGGGTCTGGATGTCCTTGCGCTCCGCCTCGAGGGCACGGAACCGCGCCACGTCAAGGAAGGGCTGCGGGGTCTTGCGCGTGGCCAGTCTGGCGACGACGCCGTCGAGGTCCTTGCGCAGCAGGTTGATGTCGAGCATGGGAGGCTTTCGGGTTCGGCGTGGCCGCGGGGAAGTGGCTGAGCCGGGGATGGGCAGCAGATCAGGATCGGCTCAGGAGCGCGCAGCATCCAGCGCCGCCATGGACTTGTCACCCAGGCCCACGGGCAGCGGGAAGTGCACATCCTCCTGCACGCCGGGCACCTTGCGCACCGACACGGCACCCAGGCTGCGCAGGCGCTCGATCACCTGCTGCACCAGCAGCTCGGGCGCGGAGGCCCCAGCGGTCAGGCCCACGCGCGAGCGGCCCTCAAACCACTCGGGCAGCAGTTCCTCGGCCGAGTCGACCATGTAGGCTGGCGTGCCCAGGCGCTGCGCGACCTCGCGCAGGCGGTTGCTGTTGGAGCTGGTCGGGCTGCCGACCACCACCAGCACATCCACCTTTGGCGCCATCACCTTGACGGCGTCCTGCCGGTTCTGGGTGGCGTAGCAGATGTCCTGCTTCTTGGGCTCGCGCACCTGGGGGAAGCGGCGCTTGACAGCCTTCAGGATCTCAGCCGCATCATCGACACTGAGAGTGGTCTGGGTCACCACCGCCAGCCGGTCGGGGCAGGTGACGGCCACGCGCTCGACATCGGCCACGTCCTCGACCAGGAAGATGCCCTCGCTGAGCTGGCCCATCGTGCCCTCGACCTCGGGGTGGCCCTTGTGGCCGATCATGATGAACTCGTAGCCCTCCTTGCTCAGCTTGGCCACCTCGACGTGGACCTTGGTCACCAGCGGGCAGGTGGCATCGAAGATGTTGAAGCCGCGGGCCCGGGCCTCGTCGCGCACGGCGCGGCTCACGCCATGGGCACTGAAGACCAGGGTGGCGCCGGGCGGCACCTCGGCCAGGTCCTCGATGAAGATCGCGCCCTTGGCCTTGAGGTCGTTGACCACATAGGTGTTGTGCACGATCTCGTGGCGCACATGGATGGGCGCGCCGTACTTGCGGATCGCCCGCTCCACGATCTCGATCGCGCGGTCGACCCCGGCGCAGAAGCCGCGTGGCTCGGCAAGCATCACGTCGATGGTGTCCCCGCCGGGGTCGACGGCCGCGCCGTCCATCGCTTCATCGGGGGGGTTCATGGCCATCACAGCACTCCGATCAGGTGCACCTCGAAGCTCAGCGGCTGGCCGGCGAGCGGGTGGTTGAAGTCGAACAGCGCCCAGTCCTCGGCGGCCGGACCCAACTCGCGCAGGACCCCGGCAAAGCGGCCCTGGCCGTCGGGGGTGGGGAACTGGACCACGTCGCCCGCATGGTAGGTCTCGTGCGGGTCACCGTGCTCGCGCAGCAGCGACATCGCCACCCGCTGCAGCAGCTCGGGGTTGCGCTCGCCGAAGGCCTCGCCGGGCGCGAGCTCGAAACGGGTGCGCGTGCCCTCGGGGAGGCCGATCAGGCGCTGCTCCATGGCCGGGGCCAGCTCACCGTTGCCCAGGGAGAGCGTGGCCGGCTTGTCGGCAAAGGTGTCGATCAGCGCGGTGCCGTCGGCGCCGCTCAGCCGGTAATGCAGGGTCAGGAAAGACCCCGGAAGAACATGTTGGACCTCGGACACGGTGGGCAGGCTCGCTTCGATAGACTGACCCCCATTCGAGGTTTGAGCCCCCACCCGGTGCCGCGCTGCGGCGCCTTCCCTCACGTTCTCTCACGTTCTCTCGCGATCCATCACGGTTTCCTCCCGGCACCTCGACCGGCCCGCCCAGCGGGCCTGATTTCAGTCTCCCGCCCCTTGAAGCACCTGCCCGCCGACCTGCGCCCCCGCGAGAAGCTGCTCGCGCAAGGCCCTGCCGCGCTCGCCGACGCTGAGCTGCTCGCCCTGCTGCTGCGCACCGGGATGGCGGGCCGTGGTGTGCTGCAGCTCGCGCAGGCGCTGCTCGACGAGTTCGGCGGCCTGGCGGGCCTGCTGGCGGCCGAGCCGCGGGCGCTCCAGCGCGTGAAGGGCATCGGCCCCGCCAAGCGGGCGGAGCTCGCGGCGGTGCTCGAGATCGCCCGGCGCACGCTGCGCGGACAGCTGGCGCAGGCCCCGGTGTTCGACAGCCCGCAGACCGTCAGTCACTTCCTGCAGTTGCAGATGGCAGGGCTGGAGCATGAGGTCTTCGCGGTGCTGTTCCTCGACGCGCAGCACCGACTGCTCGCCTTCGAGGAGATGTTCCGCGGCACGCTGACCCAGGCCTCGGTCTACCCGCGCGAAGTCGTCAAGCGGGCGATGACGCTCAATGCGGCCGCCGCGGTGCTGGCCCACAACCACCCCTCGGGCGTGGCCGAGCCCTCGCGCGCAGACGAGGCGCTGACGCAGGCGCTGAAAGCGGCGCTGGCCCTGGTCGATGTGCGGGTGCTGGACCATCTGGTGGTGGCCCGCAGCGGGGTGGTGTCGCTGGCTGAGCGGGGGCTGGTGTGAGCGCTGCCCCGGGCCGGCGCGCGCCGCGCGCCCTCCGCCTGCAGGATCTGGCGACCCTGAAGCGTCACCTTGAGGAGGCAGCGCATGCCCAGACGCTGGCATTGACCGCCCAGCGAGAGCGAGAGGCCGCGGTACGGCGGGAGCGGGAGCTGTTTGCGCTGACCGTCGGGCCGGTGGTGCCGCTCAAGCCCAGCCTGCGGGCGCAAATGGACCGGCCCCGTGCGGCGCCGGAGCCGCTGCAGCGCCGCCTGGATGAGGCGGCGGTGCTCCGCGAGGCGCTGTCGGATGATTTTGACGTCGAGTCGCTGCTGGAGACCGACGCGTCGCTGTCCTACCGGTCCGAGGGCATCGGCCCCGAGGTGGCGCGCAAGCTGCGCCGGGGCGGCTGGGCGATCCAGGCCCAGGTCGACCTGCACGGCCTGCGGCGCGACGCCGCCCGGGAGCGGCTGGGCCACTTCCTGCGCGAGGCCGCTCGCCACGGGCTGCGCTGCGTGCGCGTCGTCCACGGCAAGGGGAATGGCTCGCCGGGACGGCAGGCGGTGCTCAAGACCAAGGTGCAGTCCTGGCTGGTCCAGAAGGCCGAGGTGCTGGCCTTCGTCCAGGCCCGCGCCAGCGAGGGCGGGGCGGGCGCGCTGGTGGTGCTGCTGGCGGGTTCGACGGCCGGGCCCGGTTAGGCCGCCGCTGCCCTCAGGCGCCGCGGTTGCGCATCCAGTCGGCGGTGTTCGCGAACGAGGCCTGGAGGCGTGTGGCCAGGGCCGGATCGACGCCGGTCTCGGCCAGTGCCTGGGTCATGCAGGCCATCCACTGGTCCCGCTCCCGCACGCCGATCGAGTAGGGCAGGTGCCGGGCCCGCAGGCGCGGGTGGCCGAAGCGCTCCACATAGCGGTCCGGACCACCGAGCCAGCCGCACAGGAACCAGAACAGCTTGTCCCGCGACCCCTCCATCGGGGTCGGGTGCAGGTCCCGAAGCTCCCGGTAGCCGGGCTCCAGGTCCATCAGGTCATAGAAGCGGTCGACCAGCGCACGCACGGCGGTTTCACCGCCGATGGCCTCATAGGGCGTGGCGGGCGCCGGGTCCTCAGCGGCCGGGGGAACTGAAGGGTCTGGGGAGTCGGGCATGGTCACCCATTCTGGCCGCAGCACCGGCATCTGCGCAGATCCCCGCGCAAGCTGCCTGCCGAAGGGATCGGGCGAATGGCGTTGTTTCAGGCCTCATCGAAGCCGTCGGGCCATCGGGCCCAGGGTCCAGCAATCAGGGGCTGAGCTTGGCCGCCAGCGCCGTCACGGCCTGGGCCGCCGGACTGCCGGGCAGGGTCTCGACGAGCAGGCGGCGCTTCTTGACGGCTTCCCGCACGCCCATGTCGCTGGGCACATCGCCCAGCAGGGTGAGGGTGACCGCCCCGCCCGCCGCAGGCGAGACGAAACGGTCCACCACCTGCTGCAGCTGAGCGGCGGTGGCCCGGCCGTCGCCGACGCGCGGCACTTGGTTCACCACCAGCCGCATCTCGCGGCGCCCCTGCTGCAGGGCCAGCACCTTGATGGTGGCGTAGGCGTCGGTCATGGAGGTGGGTTCAGGCGTCACCACCACCAGCACCTCGGCCGCCAGCGAGATGGTGTAGAGCACCACGTCGGAGATCCCGGCGCCGGTGTCCAGGATCACGATATCGAAGCGCGGGGTCACCTGATCGATGACCGAGAGCAGGTGATCGCGCACCTCGGGCGTGAGTCGGGAGTACTCCACCAGTCCCGAGCCGGCCAGCAGCACCGAGAAACCGCCCGGGGCGGACAGCAGCGCCTCCTCCAGCGTCGCCTTGCCGGTGAAGACATCGTGCAGCGTCACCTTGGGATGCAGGTTGAGCACCACGTCAAGATTGGCCAGGCCCAGGTCGGCATCGAGCACCAGCACCTTGAGGCCGCGACGTGCCAGCGCCGCGGCCAGGTTGGCGGAGATGAAGGTCTTGCCGACGCCGCCCTTGCCGCTGGTGACGGCAAGGATGCGCGCGCGAGGACTGGGGGACTTGGAGGGCTCGGGCGCGTTCATTCGGAATCCGTAGTGGGAGCGTGGCCATCGGCGTCGAAGGGCGAGAGGTTGCTGGCTGAAAACAGCATGCCCTTCTCTTCGGCGCTGACCATGGAGAGGGCCTCGGCCTCGAGGCTGAAGCGGTTGCGGCCGCCTTCCTTGGCGAGATAGAGGTGGGCGTCGGCCCGCTCGGTCCAGAGCTGGGCCGAGGACCGGACCCAGGGCGGCGCGAAGGCCCCGCCCAGGCTGATCGTGACCTGGAGATGCAGGCTGGGCGCCACCGGCACGCGCAAGGCCTCGACCCCGCCGCGCAGTCGCTCGGCCACCAGGCTGGCGTAGGTTGGCGGGCAGTTGGGCAGCACGATGGCGAACTCCTCGCCGCCATAGCGCGCCACGGTGTCCATGGGGCGAACACAGTCCTGGAGCAAGCGCGCGACCGCCTGCAGCACCAGGTCGCCGCTGACATGACCGTGGGTGTCGTTGACGCGCTTGAAGTGGTCGATGTCGACCAGCAGCACCAGCGCCGACTCGCCGGAGCGGGCGACCCGGTCGCACTCGCGGTCCAGGATCAGGTCGAACTGCCGCCGGTTGGCCAGCCCCGTCAGCGCATCGCGGCTGGACAGCTCGCACAGGGCGTCCAGCACCCGCTGCAGCCAGGCGTCGTCGCGCGGGGCACCGCTGAAGTCATGCCCGGCCCGGCCCAGCAGCTGCAGCGCTGCGTCGAGCTGCAGCGCATCGGCCAGGTGGAGGGGGGTGGCAGGGAGGGGAAGGTTCACGGTCGCGCAAGTCTAGCGGCCGTGGCCGGGGGCGTGGCGCAGAACTGGCCGGAATCGAGGCTGTTTTCTCGCCACCCAGGCGCGGTCGAACGCGGCAGACTCGGCTCAGGCGAGCACCGAACCGAAGCAACCCGGGGCGATGGGCCATGTCGTCTGCCAGATCACATGCCTGCGGGGTGCACGGTGCCCTGCAGGCGTTACCCTCGCTGCCTTGACTCCCCTGCGACGCTCCCAATGAGTACTGCTCCGCCCCTGACGCTGTCGCCCGCCCGAACGAATCCCATGGCCAACGTCACCGATCGCGAGTTCAGCTTCGGCACCGCCGATTTCGAGCGCGTGCGCGAGCTGATCTACGAGCGCGCCGGCATCAGCCTGCAGGCTGGCAAGCAGGCCATGGTCTACAGCCGCCTGTCACGGCGGCTGCGGGAAACCGGCCATGCCTCGTTCTCGAGCTACCTGCAGTGGCTGGAGCGGGGCAACGCCGGCCCCGCCGAGTGGCAGGAATTCGTCAACTGCCTGACCACCAACCTCACCAGCTTCTTCCGCGAGGAGCACCACTTCCCCGTGCTCGCTGAGGCGCTGCAGCTGCGCCGCGGCAAGCCCTTGCGGATCTGGTGCAACGCCGCCTCGACCGGCGAGGAGCCCTATTCGCTGGCGATGACGGTTGCCGAGGCGCTGGGGCCCAACGCCGATGTGCGCATCCTGGCCACCGACATCGACACCAACGTGTTGGCCACCGCCGCGCGAGCCGTCTACGACGCCGACTCGCGCGGCCTCACACCGCAGCGCCTCAAGGCCCATTTCCTGCGCGGCACCGGCTCCAACGCCGGCTCGATCCGCATCAAGCCCGAGCTGGCACGCATGATCGAGTTCCGCGCCTTCAACCTGATGTCGCCCCAGTGGTCGCTGGGCGAGGCCTTCGACATCGTGTTCTGCCGCAACGTGATGATCTACTTCGACTCGCCCACGCAGCGGCGGGTGCTCGAGGGCATGCACCGCGCGATGAAGGTCGGCGGGCTGCTGTTCGTGGGCCACTCGGAGAACTTCAGCGACGCCCGCGAGCTGTTCCGCCTGCGCGGCAAGACGGTCTACGAGCGGGTCGGCGCCTGAGCGCCCCACCGGCTTCCACGATGTCCGCCACCCCCTCCTCCTTCGCGCCCCTGCCCCCCCTGGCGAGCCCGGGGACGGGCCTGGCGGCACGCCCGGGCTCGCGGCTGGAGCAACTCAAGCGCCGGCCGCACAAGCCGGGCGAGGCCTCGTTCTTCTACTACGACGCCCATTTCAAGGCCGATGCCGTGAAGGTGCTGCCTGGCGAGTACTTCGTGTACGACCAGGACCTGCCCATCATGACGACCCTGGGCTCCTGCATCGCCGCCTGCCTGTGGGACCGCGAACGCCGGGTTGGCGGCCTGAACCACTTCATGCTGCCCGACAGCGGGCCTGGCGCCGATGGCGGACGCTACGGCTCCTACGCGATGGAGCTGCTGATCAACGAATTGATGAAACTCGGCGCCTCGCGGCTGACGCTGGAGGCCAAGGTGTTCGGGGGCGGCGCGGTGCTCGGCGGGATGAGCACCATCCAGGTCGGCGAGCGCAACACCGCCTTCGTGCTCGACTACCTCAAGACCGAGCGCATCCCGGTGGTCAGCAAGGACGTGCTCGATGTCTACCCGCGCAAGGTGTGCTTCTTCCCGGCCAGCGGCAAGGCCATGGTCAAGCGGCTGGCGAGCAGCAACCCCGAGGCCTTGGTCGCGCAGGACCGCGCCGCCGCGGCCCGCGCCGTGCCCGCCGCCACCGGTGGCGGCTCGATCGACCTGTTCTGAGGGCCTGTCCTGCCGCCATCCCGTGACACACTCCAGTCCGGCACGGGCTGACCTCCTGGGGGCTTCGCGCCACGAGCAAACGGACCAGTGAGCGCATCAGAGGCTGTCATGAGCAAGACCAGGGTGTTGGTGGTGGACGATTCGGCGCTGGTGCGCGGCCTCTTGGCGGAGATCATCAACCGCCAACCGGACATGGAATGCGTGGGTGCTGCGAGCGACCCGCTGGTCGCCCGCGAGATGATCCGCAATCTCAACCCCGACGTGATCACGCTGGACATCGAGATGCCGCGCATGGACGGCATCGACTTCCTGTCGCGGCTGATGCGGCTGCGGCCCATGCCGGTGGTGATGGTCTCCACGCTGACCGAGCGTGGCGCCGAGGTCACGCTGAAGGCGCTGGAGCTCGGGGCGGTCGACTTCGTCGCCAAGCCCAAGATCGGCGTGGCCGACGGTCTGCGACAGCTCGGCGACGACATCACCGAGAAGGTCCGCACCGCGGCGCGCGCCCATGTGCGCAAGCTGGTCACCCCGGCGCCGGCGGTGGCGGGTGCCCCGGTCCGGCCCATCGCGGGGCCGGTCGCCGTGCCCAGCCTGGGGCGGCTCTCGACCG
The DNA here is from genome assembly GCA_903889735.1 of uncultured Methylibium sp. Taxonomy (GTDB): domain Bacteria; phylum Pseudomonadota; class Gammaproteobacteria; order Burkholderiales; family Burkholderiaceae_C; genus Methylibium. The sequence continues at coordinate 2,849 of CAISYQ010000225.1, read as the reverse complement.
AGAAGATCATCTTCCTTGGCGCCTCCACCGGCGGCACCGAAGCCACGCGGGAGGTACTCACCGGCCTGCCCGCCGACGCACCCGCCGTGATGATCACCCAGCACATGCCGCCGGGCTTCACCCGCAGCTACGCAGCGCGCTTGGACGGTCTGTGCCGCATCCACGTGAAGGAGGCCGTCGACGGCGAGCGCATCCTGCCCGGCCACGCCTACATCGCGCCGGGGGGCCTGCACCTGTCGGTGGAACGCAGCGGCGCCAACTACATCGCCCGCGTCCAGGACGGCGAGCCGGTCAACCGCCACAAGCCCAGCGTGGAGGTGCTGTTCAAGAGCGCTGCGCGGGTGGTCGGCCCCAATGCCCTGGGCATCATGCTGACCGGCATGGGCGCCGACGGCGCCAAGGCCATGCGCGAGCTGCGCGACGCCGGCAGCTACAACCTCGTGCAGGACGAGGCGAGCTGCGTGGTCTTCGGCATGCCGCGCGAGGCGATCGCCGCAGGCGCCGCCCACGAGGTGCTGCCCCTCACCCGCATCGCAGCCGCGCTGCTGGATCGGCTGCGCAGCACCTCGGGCTTGTCGATGAACCGGGTCTGAACCCGGGGCGCGGTCGGCAGGCCGCCGCCGAAACAGGCGCGCTTGCCACCGCGAGACACCGGAGCCGCACCCGCGCCGCAGGCAGTGGGCCATGCCCCACACAATGGCCCTGCCCCGCCCTCAGGCGAGGAACATGGCCTGCAGATCGCTGAGGAAATCGAAGCCGCGCGCCGTGGGCCAGGCGCGCTGCAGATCGCGGGCGAGCAGCCCGCGCGCCTCGGCCGCCGCCAGCGTGGATTGCACGGCCGCCAGGGACAGCCCGGTGCGCTCGGCAAAGCGCGCCAGCTCGAAGCCTTCACGCAGCCGCAGGGCGCCCAGCATGAACTCGAAGGGCAGCTCCGCGGCGCCGACCTCCTGCTCCCCCGACACCGCCGCCCCCTCCAGCGCCTGCGCCATGTAGGCGGCCGGCTCGCGCCAGCGGGTCTGGCGCAGGATGCCATGCGCAAAGCTGAGCTTGCTGTGCGCCCCCGCACCGATGCCGAGGTAGTCGCCGAATTCCCAGTAATTGAGGTTGTGCCGGCAGCGGTGTCCGGCCCGGGCATAGGCCGAGACCTCGTAACGCCCCAGGCCTGCGGCCCCGGCCTGCTCGGTGATCAGGTCGAGCATGGCGAAGGCGAGGTCGTCGTCGGGCAGGCCCTGGGGCGGCTGGAGGGCGAAGCGGGTGTTGGGCTCCAGCGTCAGGTGGTAGACGCTCAGGTGCGGCGGCTCGAAGGCCAGCGCCTGGCGCAGGTCGGCCTCGCAGCCGGCCAGATCCTGGCCGGGCAGCGCGTACATCAGGTCGAGGTTGAAGGTCTCGAAGGCCTGCTGTGCCTCCTCGACCGCCGCGACCGCCTGCGCCCGGTCATGCACCCGGCCCAGGGCCCGCAGGCTGGCGTCGTCGAAGCTCTGCACGCCGATCGAGAGCCGCGTCACGCCGGCCGAGCGGAAGGCGCGGAAGCGCTCGCGCTCGAAGGTGCCGGGATTGGCCTCCAACGTGATCTCGCAGCCGGGCTCCAGCGGCAGCCGTGCGCGCAGGTCGGCCACCAGCTCGCCGATGGACTCGGGCGAGAAGAGGCTGGGCGTGCCCCCGCCGATGAAGACACTCACCACCCGGCGGCCCCAGACCGAGGGCAGCGCGGCCTCGAGGTCGGCGCGCAGCGCCGCGAGGTAGCGGGCCTCGGGCGGGCCGGCGCCCCCCGACTCATGCGAATTGAAGTCGCAGTAGGGGCATTTCTTCAGGCACCAGGGCAGGTGCACATAGAGCGCCAGCGGCGGCAGCGCGGTCAGCTGCAAGGCACCGCCGCGACGGTGCAGGGCTGAGGTGTCGATGCGGCTGACCGGTGCCGCTGCCTGCTGCCCGATGCGCAGGCTGCCAGGCGGGCGGTCCGGCGGCTCGATCCCGCCGCCGCTCATGCCAGCCAGTGCGCCCGCATCAGCGCGAGCATCTCTCGCGTCGCAAGCGCGCGGTGGCTGAGGGTGTTCTTCTCATCGGCATGGAGTTCGGCAACGCTGCGGCCCAGCGCCGGGATGAAGACCAGCGGGTCGTAGCCGAATCCGCCGCTGCCGCGTGGCGCGTGGAGGATCTCGCCGCCCCAGCGGCCGAAGGCGATGAGCGGCTGGGGATCCGCGGCGTGGCGCACGGCGACCAGGGCGGTGACGAAGCTCGCGCGGCGCTGGTCGCAGCCCGCAAGCCGCTTGAGCAGCCGCCGGTTGTTGGCGGCGTCCTGGCGGGCGCGCCGCGTCTCGCGGGCATCGCCCGACCCTTCCTGGGCCTCCAGCGGAGCGAAATGCGCCGAATCCACCCCTGGCGCGCCGCCGAGCGCTTCCACGCACAGCCCGGAGTCGTCGGCGATCGCCGCCAGCCCGCTGCCCGCCGCCGCATGGCGGGCCTTGGCCAGCGCGTTCTCCACGAAGGTGATGTGCGGCTCCTCGGCCTCGGCGATGCCCCGTTCCCCCTGGGCCAGAAGCTCAACCGGCAGCCCGCGGAACAGCGCCTTCAGCTCGGCGAGCTTGCCGGGGTTGTTGGAGGCCAGGACAAGCGGCAGCATGGGGCCAACCCGGTCCACTCAAGCCTTGAGCGCGAGCGCCTGCGCGGTCACCAGCGTGCGGATGCCCGCCTCGGCCAGGGCCAGCAGCCGGTCCATCTCGGCGCGGGTGAAGGCAGCGCCCTCGGCCGTGCCCTGCACCTCGATGAAATGGCCGGCGCCGGTCATCACCACGTTCATGTCGGTGTCGCAGGCCGAATCCTCGATGTACTCGAGGTCCAGCAGCGGCGTG
>CAISYQ010000224.1 GCA_903889735.1 uncultured Methylibium sp. | reverse complement strand
GTCGATCTCGCGCTGCACCGCGTCGATGTAGGCGGCGTCGGGGCAGAGCAGGATGCTCTGCGCGAGCTCGTCGTGCTCGGCCTGGCTGAAGAGGTCCATCGCCACCCAGTCGGGCGGCGTGCTGCCGTCGGCCAGCACCAGGATCTCGCTGGGGCCGGCAATCATGTCGATGCCGACCGTGCCGAACACCCGCTTCTTGGCGCTGGCCACATAGGCGTTGCCCGGCCCGGTGATCTTGTCGACCTGGGGCACGCTCTGCGTCCCGTAGGCCAGCGCCGCCACCGCCTGTGCGCCGCCGATGGTGAAGGCGCGCGTCACGCCCGCCACATGGGCGGCGGCCAGCACCAGCGGGTTGCGCTCGCCATGCAGGCCGGCGGCCGGCGCATCCTTGCGCACCGGCGTGGGCACGACCATCACGATCTCGGGCACGCCAGCCACCTGGGCTGGCACCGCGTTCATCAGCAGGCTAGACGGGTAAGCCGCCTTGCCGCCGGGCACGTAGATGCCGACGCGGTCCAGCGGCGTGACCTTCTGACCCAGCAGCGTGCCGTCCTCGTCGCGGTAGCTCCAGCTGCGGCCGCAGGCCTCGAGCTGGCGCTCGTGGTAGCTGCGGATGCGGCGCGCGGCCTGCTGCAGGGCATCGCGCTGGGCCGGGGTGATGCGCTCGAAGGCCTCGGCAAAGTCGGCGGGACGGAGCTCGAGGGCTGCCATTGAGGCGGCTGCGAGCCCGTCGTAGCGGGCGGTGCATTCCAGCACCGCCGCGTCGCCGCGCTGGCGGACATCGGCCAGGATGGCGGCCACGCGCTGCTCGATGGCGTCGTCGGTCTCGGCCGACCAGTGCAGCACGCGCTGGAACCCGGCCTCGAAATCGGGCTCGCGGGTCGAGAGGCGGCGGACGGCGACGCTCATGGCTCAGGCTCCGGTTGCGGTGCGGGGGATCGCGGCCTCGAAGGCCTCGATCAGCCGCCGGATCGGCTCGCGCTTGAGCTTGAGCGCGGCCTGGTTGACGATCAGCCTCGAGGAGATGTCCATGATCTTCTCCACCTCCTGCAGGTGGTTGGCGCGCAGGGTGCTGCCGGTGGAGACCAGGTCGACGATGGCGTCGGCCAGCCCCGTGAGCGGCGCCAGCTCCATGGAGCCGTAGAGCTTGATCAGGTCCACGTGCACGCCCTTGTTGGCGAAGTGATCGCGCGCCATGGTCACGTACTTGCTGGCCACGCGGATGCGCGAGCCCTGGGTCACGGCGCTGGCGTAGTCGAAGTCGGCCCGCACCGCCACACTCATGCGGCAGCGCGCGATGCGCAGGTCCAGCGGCTGGTACAGGCCCTGGCTGCCATGCTCGAGCAGCACATCGAGGCCGGCCACGCCGAGGTCGGCGCCGCCATGCTGCACATAGGTCGGCACGTCGGAGGCGCGCACCAGCACCACCCGCACCTCGGGCCGGGTGGTCGGCAGGATCAGCTTGCGGGAGGTCTCGGGATCCTCGGTGACCTCGATGCCGGCCGCCCGCAAGAGCGGCAGGCTTTCCTCGAAGATGCGGCCCTTGGACAGGGCCAGGGTGATGGTGCTCATTTCACCCTTTCGATGTCGGCGCCCAGGGCGCACAGCTTGGCTTCCATGCGGTCGTAGCCGCGGTCCAGGTGGTAGATCCGGTCCACCCGCGTCTCGCCCTCGGCCACCAGCCCGGCGATCACCAGGCTGGCCGAGGCGCGCAGGTCGGTCGCCATCACGGTGGCGCCCGAGAGC